>CAZBSB010000049.1:0-12928 GCA_964494535.1 uncultured Rhodospirillales bacterium | reverse complement strand
CCCACGGCTATCACTGGAACGTGACGGGCACCGATTTTCCGCAGTTGCATGATTTTTTTGACCGGGCGAACACCGCGCTGATCGCGGCGGCGGACGAGATCGCCGAGCGCATCCGCGCTCTGGGTTTCCTGGCGCCGGCCGGCATGACGCAGCTGCTGCAGTTGGCCGAAGTCAAGGATACGAATGGCAAGGCATTGTCCGCCAAGGAAATGCTGGCCGACCTGGCCACGGCGCACGAAGTGGCCGTTGCCGGCATCGCTGCCGCCCGCAAGCTGGCCAATGCCGCCGACGATGTGGTGACGGATGACCTGCTGATCGGCCGCCATGCGGCGCACGACAAGACGCTATGGATGCTGAAAGCCCAGTTGGCCTGAAGGCTGCTGCAGTGAAAAGGCTTTTCGCCTGGGCTTGCCCGCCCTATAGTCGCGGCTGATTCATTGCAGCATAGGATAGACCATGAGTTTTGACTTCATCAGCCCCGCATATGCGGCGGCAAGCACGACGTCTGTGGCAGTATCAGCTGCAGATAACTATTATGCTTTGTTTGCGCCCTTCATGTTGGTGCTGGGGGTATTTTATTTCTTTCTTATCCGCCCGCAGCAGAAGCGCTTTGAGGAGCACCAAAGGCTGATTAAGGCTATTCGGCGTGGCGACCGCATCGTCACCGGCGGCGGCGTTCATGCCACTGTCATCAAAATGGAAGGCGATGATGTGCTGGTGGTGGAAATCGCCGACAATGTCCGCGTGCGGGTGCAGCGCGCCACCATTTCCGGCGTGTTGGGCAAGGGCGAGCCCGTGGCCAACAGCAACGAGCCGGAAAAGAGCAAGTCGGCGTAATTATTAATGACCTGAATTTCCCAATCTTCCGGTAAACCAAATGCTCGGATCAGGAAATGCGCGAACACCAGCGGTGTGGGTGTTAGGGTTCTTTCTATCTGGCTGTGCATCAGACGATGCATCGAATAGAGTTATTCAACAGCGTGAAGTTACGGAGTTGGATTTCCGCGGCGGCACCAGCATCATGCTTGAAGTCAGCGGTGGGAAAACAGTGATGCGAACTTGTTCTGAATATTCTGATGCTGCGTTAGAAGAAATGTTTACTCTTGTTGAGAACCACAACCTGCCGGATTGCTCCGAATGATCAATCTTTCCCGCTCGAAAATTCTGCTGGTGCTGGCGCTCAGCCTGCTGTCGCTGGTTTATGCGCTGCCGAACATGCTGTCGCAAACCGGCCGTGACTGGCTGCGCACGACGTTCAAAGGCTATGTACCGCACGAGATGGTCAATCTGGGGCTGGATTTGCGCGGCGGCGTGCATCTGCTGCTCGAAGTGGAGCTTGATACCGTCATCAACGACTATCTGGCCAGCCTGTTGGACGAGACGCGCGGCGCGCTGCGGAAGGCGAAGATTGAGTTCACCGATTTATCGCTGCGCGGCGGAGGCGTTTTCGTGCGCGTCACCAATCCCGCGCAACTCGAAGCGGCGCAGGAAGCGCTGGCTTTTGATCGCAGTATTCGCCAGTCCACGGATGGGCTGGAAATCTCGTTGGTGCTTACGGATGAGGCGCGCAAAGAACGCAAGACACTGGCGTTAGATCAATCCATGGAAATCGTGCGTCGCCGCGTGGATGAAACCGGCACCCGTGAGCCGAGCATCCAGCGCCAGGGCGAAAACCGCATTCTCGTGCAATTGCCGGGCATGGATGACCCGCAGCGCGTCAAGCAACTCATCGGCACCACGGCCAAGCTAACCTTCCGCATGGTGGATGATCAAGGCACGGCGATGATGGTCGCGATGCCGGAAGCGAATGTGCCGCCCGGCACGGAAAAGCTGCCGACGATGGATGCACGCTTGCCTTTCGTCATCGTACAAAGGCGCGTCATGGTCTCCGGCGAAAATCTGGTGGATGCCCAGGCCTCGTTTGACCAGTATAACCAGCCGGCGGTCTCTTTCCGCTTTGATTCCACCGGCGGCCGCAAATTCGGCAACGCTACGAAGACGAATGTGGGCAAACTGTTCGCCATCGTGTTGGACAATAAAGTCATCAGCTTTCCGCGCATCAATGAACCGATTTTGGGCGGCAACGGCATCATCACCGGCAGCTTTACCACGCAGGAAACCAAAGACCTGTCGCTGCTACTGCGTGCCGGCGCGCTGCCCGCCCCCATCAAGGTGCTGGAAGAGCGCACGGTTGGCCCCGGCCTGGGTGCCGACTCCGTCAGCGCCGGCACCAACGCGGCGCTGGCCGGCACGGTGCTGGTGGTTATCTTCATGCTGCTGTCTTATGGCTTGTTTGGCGTCTTTGCCTCATTGGCACTCATCATTAATCTGGCGATGATTTTCGCGGTGTTGTCGTTGCTTCATGCGTCGCTGACCCTGCCCGGCATAGCTGGCATCGTGCTGACTATCGGCGCGGCGGTGGACGCCAATGTGCTGATCTATGAACGAATGCGGGAAGAAATTCGGCTGGGGCGCACGCCCATCGCGGCGATTGACACAGGCTATAACCGCGCGCTTTCCGCTATCGTTGACGCCAATATCACCACGCTGATTTCCGCCATGTTGCTAATGATTTTTGGCACCGGTCCCATAAAGGGCTTTGGCGTTACGCTAACTGTTGGCACTGTCACATCGCTGTTCACCGCCATCTGGGTCACGCGCCTGATGGTCGTGGTGTGGCTGCGGGGCACGAAGCCGAAGACGATACCGATTTGAGCGACACGCCGGCCGCGCCGCAGCAAAACCACCTTCAGGGCATTTTGCTGTCTACCGCGGGCTTCACCGCCTGGGCTGTTTCCGACGCCTGCATCAAGCTGGCCAGCGCTACCATCACGGCGCCTTCGGTCATGGCAATCAGCGTCTTGTGCAGCGCTCTATGTACGCTGCTGCTCGCCGCCCGCGACGGTGGCCTGGGGCAGTTGCGGACGCGGCGGGTGCGTTTTCATTTGGTGCGCGCCGCTTTGTGCGCCGTCTGTTTCTATTTCTGCATTCAGGCGCTCAAAAACTTGCCGCTGACCAGCTTTTACATGATCGTCTTTCTCTCGCCGCTGCTCATCGGCATGATGGAAAAACTATTTCTGCGTGACACGGTGAGCCTGTTCGTGTGGCTGGCAACTTTGTTCGGCTTCGGCGGCATCGTCATCGCCGTCCAGTCCATGCCGCTGGAAGGCGGCGTGGTAGCGGCGGCCACCACTTTCGGCATCATCGCCGCCATCATCAACGCCGTGACCTATTCCGTTATCGCTGTCATGACACGCCATGCCCGTGCCGAAAATAATTACGCGCTGACCGTCTGGCCGGACACGGTCATTCTGCCTGTGGCTGTCGCGCTCATGTTTTGGGAAGGCGGCCTGCAATTCGATGTGACGGGCGTGGCGCTGGCCGTTGTTTCCGGCGTCCTGGGTTGTCTTGGGTTCCTTCTCACCAACGCGTCGCTGCGGCTGGCACCAGCGGCCGTGGTTTCACCCTATCATTACACCCAGATCATCAGCGGCGCGCTGCTGGGCTATTGCATTTGGGGGCATTTGCCCAGTCCTGGCGTGCTGGTTGGCGCCGGCGCGATCATTCTGGCTGGCCTAGCAATTTTGCGCCATGCGGCGGTCGGCAAGTCCGTGTCCATGCACTGACGATCAAAGTTCAAACCCGCTAAATATTCGGCAGCCTGACGGTCGCCACAGCTTGGGCGGCGATACCTTCCTCGCGGCCGGTGAAGCCGAGTTTTTCCGTGGTCGTGGCTTTCACCGCGACGCGGCTGATGTCAACTTCCAACATTTCGGCCAGGCGGGCGCGCATCGCTTCGCGGTGCGGGCCGATTTTGGGGCGCTCGCACAGCAGCGTCACATCCACATGCGCGATGACGCCACCGCGCTGCCGCACGCGGTTGACGGCGTAATGCACGAAATGGCTGCTGTCGCGATCCTTCCACTGCATCTCGCTGGGCGGGAAGTGGGAGCCGATGTCGCCGTCGCCCAAGGCGCCGAACAACGCGTCGCACACGGCGTGCAGAGCCACATCGGCGTCCGAATGGCCTTCCAGCTTATGGCTGTGCGGGATTTTCACGCCGCAGAGGTTCGTGTATTCTCCGGGTATCAGACGATGCACGTCAAAGCCGAAACCGGTGCGGATATCGTCCATCGCTTCCCCCAGCAGCCGCGCGGCGCGACCCAGATCGTCAGGATTGGTGATTTTCATATTGTCCGGGTTGGACGGCACGAGCTGCACCGCCAGGCCGGCGGCCTCAGCCACAGCAGCATCGTCCGTCAATTGCGCGCCGGCAGCGGTGCGGTGCGCGGCCAGAATGGCCGGAAAATGAAAACCCTGCGGCGTATGCGCCTGCCAGAGATTGGCGCGGTCAATGGTCTCGGTGATGGTCTGGCCTTTGCCACGTTTCAGCGTGTCCACCAGCGGCTTGGCGGCGATGGCGCCGGCATGGGATTTTAGCGCGGCACACACGGCGCTGATGGTGGCGGCGTCAATCAGTGGGCGCGCGGCGTCGTGAATCAGCACGATGTCGGGAGGGTTGGCGGCCAGCGCTTCTAGCCCGCGCAGCACGCTTTCCTGCCGGTTGCTGCCACCGGCGACGGGAAGGGGCAGGTTTAGCCCCGCCGTCGCGGCATCATAAAGGGCGCGATGTTGCGGATTGATGACAACATGAACATCCTGCACGTCAGGATGGTTAAGGAAAGCCAGCACGGAACGGCGCAAAATGGGCTGGCTTGCTAAAGCCATATATTGCTTGGGAATAGCGCCGCCAAACCGCTCGCCGCTACCCGCCGCGACGATGAGAGCCGTAATGTGTGTCATGGCCACGCTTTATTGAAATTGCCGGCCGGTGGCAAACCCTTTTCTTGCGTGTTCACCCGTTCAAGGGTAATGATTGCCTAAATTTTAGGCAGCCTAAGGTTTTGGACAGGGAGTGCAAGGTGAGATCAGCTAGCAAGTAATGATAACTCTGATTTGGCGTCAGAGTTTAAGTCGCGCGCACCGAGGTAGGCGGATTAGATAATGGAAAAAAATAGATGATCCGAATTTGTAAACCTGCGCGCCGCAGCGGCAAAAGCCAAGTCGAGCCGTGCTGCAAACAAACCTTTCCGGGATATGGCTCCGAAAACGCAAGATGAAAATGCTCCTTTAACTGAAGCTGAACTGGTGAGTTGGAGGGCAGGGGGCAGGAAAAAGATGAAGGACAAGTATCGTGAAGGCCGTTTAAGGCGAGGGGAAGCAGCGCGAGATTGTTTCTGTAAAAATTATTGATGGGATTGATCAAGAATTAGCTGAGAGATTGAGGCTATGCGCCAGGAAGAAAGACTACAGACAAAGGGAGGCTGAACATGAAGGATCCTGACAATGAAAATCCAGACCTGACGCCGGAGGCGCTGGTAGCGCACCGTGCGGCGACACGAAAGATCGTTGCCGATTTTATTGAGCGCGGAGAACAGCCTGACACGCGCACGCAAAAAGAGATCGATGAATCTTTAAAGAGCATGATGGAGAATCTTGATCGTATGGGGAAGCGCGTTATTGACGCAGGCTATACGGAAGAAGAATTGAACAAGATTATTGAAGAGGAGATTGAAGCTGTTCGTCAGGAGGAAAAGGTAAGAAATGGATTTACGCCTGTAAGAGGAAAGTAGACCAAATATGAAACATGGCATCGTAATTGATACATCAACACTTCTGGGGGCGATTTTGCCGGGGAGCGTTCCAAGGCAAGCGTTTCTGGCGGCATTAAAAAGTTATACGCTTGTGCAAAATGCTAAAACAATGGCTGAATTGGAGGATGTGACAAACCGCCGTAGAATCATCGACACTTATGGCGCTTCCGGTATCCGGCAACTTGTCCGAGATGTCTCGCAAGAAGCGAGATTTATCACCCAGCCACTTACGCTTGACTCACTTCCCGCTGATGCAAAAGACACAAGATTCCTTGAGCTTGCTGCGGCATCTGGGGCTCGGGTAATTATTTCCAGCGATAAGCATCTTCTGGCGCTGAAGCATTTTTCGCTTAAAGGAAAGCCGCCCGTGCAAATCTGGACACCTAAACAGTTTAGAGACCATGAAGAAGCGAGAAAGCAGGTGCGGCTGACGCGCGGCAATATGTTTGCCAAACCATCATGAGTTCTGCGCCATCCCCACGCCTCAAACCCATTGCCATCGGCGACCTCACGGTTGACGAGCCGGTCTATCTTGCGCCGATGTCCGGCGTCACGGATATGCCGTTCCGGCGGTTGGTGAAGCGCTTCGGCGCCGGCGTGGTGGTGTCGGAGATGATCGCCAGCGTCGCGATGGTGCGAGAGAACCGCAAGACGCTGCACATGGCCCAGCATCGCGCCGACGAATTTCCCGTCGCGCTGCAATTAGCAGGCTGTGAGCCTGACGTGATGGCCGAAGCCGCGAAGCTGAACGAAGAGCGCGGCGTCCAGCTCATAGACATCAATTTTGGCTGTCCGGTGAAGAAGGTCGTCAACGGCCATGCCGGCTCGGCGCTGATGCGCGACGAGGTTCATGCCGCGAAAATCCTTGAGGCGACGGTCAAGGCCGTGAAAATTCCGGTGACGCTGAAAATGCGGATGGGCTGGAACCATGACAGCCTGAATGCGCCGCGCCTGGCAAAGATTGCGGAGGAGTGCGGCATCAAACTCGTCACAGTGCATGGCCGCACCCGCTGCCAGTTTTATGAAGGGCAGGCGGATTGGGCGTTCATTAGAAATGTCAAGGAGGCCGTGACGATCCCGGTCATCGCTAATGGCGATATAACCGAGATTGCCGATGTTGACCGCGCGCTGGCGGAATCCGGTGCCGACGGCGTGATGATCGGGCGCGGCGCCTATGGCCGGCCATGGTTCCTGCGCCAGGTGATGGACTATCTCCGCACCGGCCGAGTGCCGCCGCCGCCGCCGCTTATGCAGCAGAAAGCCGTGCTGCAGGAGCATATGGCCGCCATGCTGGTGCATTATGGCACGACGACGGGCATGAAAATCGCACGCAAGCATATTGGCTGGTATAGCAAGGGGCTGCCGGATTCGGCGGAGTTCCGCTCCGCCATCAATCGCAGCGAGGCGCCAGATGTGGTGGGTGCAATGATTGACGCGTTTTATGAGCGCCAGGCTGAGATTGCTGCGGCGGAGGCGTTGGTCGCATGACCATAGTATCCGCCCGTGCCCTGCCGCCCGCGACCACGCTGGCCGAAACCGTCTCCAGCCAGGTGCAAAATTTGCTGACCTATGACAGTGCCGGCGGCCTTTACGACCGCGTGCTGCAGGAAGTGGAGCGGCCGCTATTGGAGCAAGTGATGCAACGTTGCCAAGGCAACCAGCTGAAGGCAGCCGCCATGCTGGGCATCAATCGCAACACATTGCGCAAGAAGCTGCGGCGGCACAATCTGCTGCCGCGTGGGGCAGCATGATGATGGCGCAGGTCAACGGCAATGGCTGGCAACGTTTTTCTGCCTGGGCGGGGCGCGTGCGGCTGCGTGCCAAGCTAGCGATTGGTTTGACGGTCGCGTCGCTTGCCGCTGGCATCGCCACCTATGCGGCGCTGACGGAAGCGGCGCCTTTCGGCAAAAACGATCCGTCGTTTGTTTCCGCCATGCTGATGCTCGATCTGGTGCTGCTGCTCATGCTCTGCGGCCTCATTGTGCATCGGCTCGTCAAGCTGTTCGTCACGCGGCGACGCAATCAGGCGGGGTCGAAACTGCATGTCAAAATCGTCAGCGTCTTCACGCTGCTGGCGGTCATGCCCTCAATTGTAGTGGCCGTCTTTGCCGGTTTGCTGTTCTATTTCGGCGTGCAGTCTTGGTTCAGCGACAAGGTGCGGACTGTGGTGAATGAATCGTTGGTGGTGGCGCAATCTTACCTGAAGGAACATCAGCAGACGCTGCGGGCGGATGCGTTGGCGATGGCGAATGATCTGAACCGCGAAGCCTTCCGCCTCAATCCGTCGCAGCCGGTCTTTACGCAGTTGGTCATGGCGCAGGCGACGGTGCGCTCGCTCAACGAAGCTATCGTGTTCGACGGCAGCGGCAAGATTCTGGCGCGGGCGGGGCTAAGTTTTTCGCTCAGTCTGGAACCCATCTCGCCGGAAATGATCGAGCGGGCGAAAAGCGGCGAAGTCGTGTTGCGGCTGAGCGATGACGATGCGCGGGTGCGCGCCTTGCTCAAGCTGGATAATTTCATAGACATGTATCTGTTCGTTGGCCGCCTGGTGGAACCCAAGGTGCTGGCGCACATGGCGGCATCACAGGGTGCTGTTAAAGACTACCGCGAGATGGAGACGAAGCGGAAGAATGTGGAGCTGACCTTCGCCGTGGTGTTCAGCATGGCGGCGTTGCTGCTGTTGCTGGCGGCGGTATGGTTCGGCCTGTTCTTTGCGGGTCAGCTGGTGCAGCCCATTGGCCACCTGGTGACGGCGGCGGAGAAAGTGCGCGGCGGCGATTTGACGGCGCGGGTGCCGGAAGAAGCCGGCGCGGATAATGAGCTGAGCCTGCTCACCCGCGCCTTCAACCGCATGACCAGCCAGCTGGAAAACCAGCGCGCCGAGCTAGTGGATGCCAACCGGCTGCTGGATTATCGGCGGCGCTTCATCGAAGCCGTTTTAACCACCGTGCCGGCCGGCGTCATCGGCATGGATGCGCATTTCCGCGTCAATCTGGTCAACCAGGCGGCGGCTGACCTGTTTGGCCTGACGGAGGCTGACAAAGTCATCGGGATGCCTGCCGCCGAACTGCTGCCGGAATTGGCTGAAATTCTGGCCGGCCTGAATGCCGGCGCGCGGCAGAGCGAAGGCCAGATTGAAGTGCGGCGCGAAGCGGTGCCGGCCCGAACCCTGCTGGTGCGTACGGCGGCGGAAATGGCCGGCACGGCGCCGCGCAGCTATGTCGTGACGTTTGACGATGTTTCAGACTTGCTGCTGGCGCAACGCAAGGCGGCCTGGGCGGATGTAGCGCGCCGCATCGCGCACGAGATCAAGAATCCGCTGACGCCGATTCAACTAGCTGCCGAGCGCATCAAACGTCGTTACAGCGGCGAAATTAAATCCGATCCCGAAGTGTTTCATTCCTGCATCGCCACCATCACGCGCCAGGTGGAGGATATCGGCCGCATGGTGGACGAGTTTTCGGCCTTCGCACGGATGCCCATGCCGGTGCTGGCGCCGCACGATATCGTGACGCTGTGCCGGGAGGCGGTCTTCATGCAAGGCACTGGTCGGCATGATTTGGACATCGTGCAGGAGTTGCCAACGGAGCCCGTGCTGGCGCTGTGCGACGCGCGGCAAATCGCCCAGGCGCTCACCAACATTCTCAAGAACGCCATCGAAGCCATTGAGGGCAGACAGGCCGCCGACCATCAAGACCTGCCGCGCGGCAAGGTAGTGCTGCACCTGCAGCTGACGGATGAAGCGGTGACCATTCGCATCAGCGACAATGGTAAAGGGCTGCCGCATGAAGACCGGCACCGGCTGACCGAGCCTTATGTGACCACCCGCGCCAAAGGCACGGGGCTGGGGTTGGCCATCGTCAAGAAAATCATGGAAGACCATCACGGCCAGTTGCAGCTGGCGGATAATCCGGGCGGCGGCGCGGCCGTCACGCTCGTCCTGCAGCGCGCCATGCTGGACACAGCGGTGATGTCTCTAGGCAACAGTGATGGAATCACGCATACTGAGTCCAGTGAAATGATTCTCACTGAGCCAGCGCGCCGCACCGGCACCTCTGAAAGTTAGGCCGAGCAGCGCAGATGATGGCAAGTGGCAGGACGAGTTTGTTGTTTCCGACTTCAGGCAGGCACATTCAATTTCATCCGCCGCAGGCGGGTTGTTCCGGACAGGTGAGACCATGAAAGACGAAAAGACGATGGCGCACGATATCCTGATCGTGGATGACGAGGCCGACATTAGGCTGTTGATCGAAGGCATCTTGAACGATGAAGGGCTGAAGACGCGGCAGGCCGCCAGCGCGGAAGAGGCGTTGAACGCCATTGCCGCACGGCGCCCGAGCCTGATGGTGCTGGATATCTGGCTGCAGAACGGCCGCATGGACGGCATCCAGGTGCTGGATCAGGTGATGCGCGATCATCCGGCGCTGCCAGTCATCATGATCAGCGGCCACGGCAATATTGAAACCGCTGTCGCCGCGATCAAAAAGGGCGCTTATGATTTCATCGAAAAGCCGTTCAAGGCTGACCGGCTCATTTTGTTGGTACAGCGCGCCCTGGAGGCCGCTCGGCTACGGCGCGAGAATACCGAGCTGCGCTTTCGCGCCGCCACCGAAAGCGACTTGATCGGCCGTTCCGCCGTGATCACGCAGCTGCGGCAAGTGATTGACCGTGTGGCGCCCACCAGCAGTCGGGTACTGGTCACCGGTATGCCGGGTTCGGGCAAGGAGGTCGTGGCGCGGATGATTCATGCGCGCTCCAAGCGGGCGCAGGCACCGTTCGTGGTGATGAATTGCGCCACCATGCGGCCGGAGCAGCTGGAAGTGGAATTGTTCGGCGTGGAGCCGAACGCCAATGGCGGTGTGCGTAAGGTTGGCACTTTTGAGCAAGCGCATGGCGGCACGTTGTTCCTGGACGAAATCACCGACATGCCGCTGGAGACGCAGGGCAAGATCGTGCGCGCCTTGCATGAGCAGGTGTTCAACCGCGTCGGCGGCAACAGCAAGGTTGAGGTGGATGTGCGCGTCATCGCCGCCAGCAATCGCGATTTGCAGGCAGAAATGCAGGCCGGCCATCTGCGGCAGGATTTGTATTACCGGCTGAGCGTCGTGCCCATCAAGGTGCCGTCGCTAGCGGAGCGGCGGGATGATATTCCACTGTTAGCCAAACATTTCCTGCAGCGCGCGGCGGAAGCCGCGGGTTTGCCGGTGCGCGAGTTGAGCGAGGAGGCCATCGCCGCGCTGCAGGCCTATGCCTGGCCAGGCAATGTGCGGCAGCTGCGCAACGCCATGGAATGGCTACTGATCATGGCCAATGGCGACGGGCAACCCATTCGCGCCAGCGCGCTGCCGCCGGATATCACGTCGCAAACGCCCAATGTGCTGCGCTGGGAGCGCGGCGGCGAGATCATGGCGCTGCCCCTGCGCGATGCGCGGGAAATGTTTGAGCGCGAATATCTGCTGGCGCAAGTCACGCGCTTTGGCGGCAATATTTCGCGCACCGCCACTTTCATCGGCATGGAGCGGTCGGCGCTGCATCGCAAGCTGAAATTGCTGGGCGTGCATGGCAACAATGACAACAAATTGATGCCCGAGCATATCAGCGGCGTCGAAAGCACGGTCAATTGAATCCTGCGCCGGCGCGGTCGCCGCTCATCGCCATCACCATGGGCGATGCTGCCGGTATTGGCGCTGAAATCATCATCAAAGCGCTGGCAGCGCCTGGCTTGCCGCCAGGTGTGCGTTTTGTCGTAGTCGGCGACAAAGGCCGGCTGTTGGATGCGGCGCGTCTCTGCGGCTTAAACAGAACCATCGTCGCGATCAACCATCCTCAGGAAGCCGGTAGTGCCCCCAACACGGTCTATAGTCATGACCTGAAACTCATCCCGCAGGATTTGCCTTATGGCGCCGTCTGCGCCGTGGCCGGGGAAGGCGCCTATCGCGCCATTGCCACCGCGATGCAATGGGCATTGGCCGGTGAAGTTGTGGCGCTGGTCACGGCGCCCATCAGCAAAACTGCGTTGCATTTGGCTGGGCATCATTATCCAGGGCATACGGAACTGCTGGCGCACCTCGCCGATGTGCCGGAAGTTTCGCTCATGATGGAGCGGCCGGATTTGCGCGTCATTCATGTCACGATGCATCTCGGTTTGTTGGACGCCATCGCGGTCATCGAGCCCGGCTTGGTCTTCCGCACCATCGCGCGAGGGTATCAGGCCTTGCTGGCTGCCGGTATAGCCAAGCCGCGCCTGGCGGTTTGCGGTATTAACCCTCATGCGGGAGAGGGCGGGTTGTTCGGTCGGGGCGAAGAGGCAGACAAAATTCAACCGGCCATCTGTGAGGCACAACAACAAGGCTGGGATGTGTCCGGCCCATATCCCGCCGACACGCTGTTCTTCCGCGCCCGCCGCGGTGATTTCGATATGGTTGTGGCCATGTATCATGATCAAGGCCTGGCGCCGATCAAGGTGCTGGGCATTGACGAAGCGGTGAATGTCACGGTCGGTCTGCCCGTCATCCGCACCTCGGTTGGGCATGGCACGGCGTTTGATATTGCCGGCAAGGGTCTCGCCAATGCCGCTGGCATGGTCGCCGCCATCCTGCAGGCAGTGCGTTACACGCAAGCGAAACCGGGGCGTGCATGACTTTGGAGGAGTTGCCGCATCCGGAACTGATCATCTTCGATTGGGATGATACGCTGGTGGACAATTATGCGGCCATTCACGCGGCCATCAACGCCGCTCGCGCCGCCTTCGGCCAACCGGCCTGGACGCTGGCGGAAGCGCGGCAAAATTGCCGGGTTGCCCTGAAGGAAATCTTTCCCGTCTGGTTTGGCGCGGAGTGGCCAAAGGCGCAGGAGATTTTCTATGCGACCTTCGCCACTGTGCATATCGCGCATTTGCAGCCAAAACTTTTTGCTGCTGAGTTGCTAACGGCATTGGTGGAACGGCGCATCACGCTCGCCGTCAACAGCAACAAAAAATCAAGCTATCTGCGGGCAGAAATCAAGCATCTGGGCTGGGAGAATTATTTTGCCGCGATCGTGGGTGCCGGCGATGTTGAGAAAGGCAAGCCCGCGCCGGACGGCATCAACAAAATTCGACAAATTACCGGCGTCACATCGTCGCAGATCTGGTTCGTCGGTGACAATCAGGTAGATTACGACACGGGCTTGGCAGCCGGTTGCCATGTGGTAATTCTTGGCGAAACCGCGATTACCGCGACCGCAGATTTCGTGCAACTGCCATTCTTATCAGTCTTGCAGACCGCGCCGACCCT
>CAZBSB010000048.1:0-12938 GCA_964494535.1 uncultured Rhodospirillales bacterium | reverse complement strand
GCTGTTCAAGCCGATTTTTGGCGCGGCCTGGGCGGCGTTGCCGCCGGTGCTGCGGCGGCATTATGCGGTGCGCGCCGGCTCGGCAGACAGCGTGACCGTCACCGGTCGGCTGGATATTCAAATCGCACCCCATGTCGGCTGGCTCAGCCGCCTGACCGGCCTGCTCGTGCCCTATAGCGGAAGGGATGTGCCGGTGACCGTGCGTTTCAGCGCCGCGACGGGTAGCGCCGGCCTGGTGTTTGACCGCCGTTTTCACTATCCGCAGCGCATGGTGCGCTTCCGTTCTTGCATGGTGCCGGCGGGCGGCAACGAGGTCATCGAGTTCATGCGTTTCGGCATCGGCTGGCGGCTGGCGTATGAATGGGACGGCACGAAAATCATCCTGCGGCATCGCGGCTATGTCTGGCGGCTGTTCGGCTGCACGCTGCCCATGCCGTTCGCGCTGGGCATCGGCGCGGGCTATGCGGAGGAATGGGCGGAGGATGACACCAGCTTCAACATGCTCACTCACGCGCAGCACCCGCTGTTCGGCACGGGCTTTGCCTATGCCGGGCGGTTCAGCATCACGGAGTTCGCATGTCCCGACCCGTCCTGATTCTCGGCGGCGCCGGCAATTTCGGCAAGCGCATTGCCACGGCGCTGGCGCGCAAAAATCTGCCGGTTATCATCGCTGGGCGCAATCTGGCCAAAGCCCAGGCACTGGCGCAGACTCTGCTGCAAGCGCAAGCCGCGCAGCTGGATATCACTGGTGACTGGAGCGCGGCACTGGCGCGGCTGCATCCTGCTGTCGTCATCAACACTTGCGGTCCCTTTCAGAGCAGCGATTATCGCGTGGCGGAAGTCTGCATCGCGAAAGGTGTGCATTATATTGATTTGGCAGATGGTCGCGCCTTCGTCACCGGCATCACCGCGCTAGATGCGGCGGCCAAAGCGGCGGGCGTGGCGGCCATCAGCGGCGCCAGCACAGTGCCGGGGTTGTCGTCAGCGGTCGTGGAAGCCTTGCGCGGCGACTTCGCCACGATTGAGCTGATGCGCTACAGTATCAGCCCGGGGCAGCGGGCGGAACGCGGTCTGGCCACCACGCAAGGCATTTTAAGTTATGTGGGCAGAAAGCTGGCGCCCTGGCCCGGGCAGACGCGCCCCGCCTATGGCTGGCAGGATATTTATCGGCAGGATTATCCCGAACTCGGCAAACGCTGGCTGGCAAATTGCGATATTCCCGATTTGGATTTGCTGCCGGCACGCTATGGCATCAAACAAATCCAGTTTTCCGCCGGCCTGGAACTCTGGCCGCTGCATCTCGGCCTCTGGGCGCTGTCCTGGCTGGTGCGCCTTGGCGTTCCACTCAATCTGCCGCGTCATGCCGCGCCGCTGCTGGCCATGAGCAATTGGTTTGATCGCTTCGGCGCGGCGGATGGCGGGATGCATGTGCTGCTGCAAGGCACCGGCCATGACGGCCAACCGCTGCAGCGCACCTGGTGCATCATAGCGCGGCAAGGTCACGGCCCACATATCCCCACCATTCCGGCCATCATCCTAGCCGAGCAACTGTCGCGCAACACCCTGCAACGCCCCGGCGCCATGCCTTGTTGTGGATTGGTAAGTTTAGAGGACTACCTGATGGAACTCCGCGATTATGACATGCAGGTATTTGAACGCAGGCGCCCTTGAACACTACTTATCGAGGCGGGCGCCCAACGATTTTTCTGCCCAGCGCACGACTTCCTGAGGTCTTGATGCATATGGCTCGTTACTGCCATGCACGACCGGGACTTCCTTGATGGGCATAACGGCGGCTGTGCCGGCCATGAGCCGCGCTTTGCACTCCGGCGAAAAATGGTGGGCGAAGCGTAAAAAATCACGATCTAACTGGTTCATAGTAGTGTCCCTTGCCGTGCGATTCACGCGACAGGTAATTCAATCATGGGTTTTGGAGCCCAAGCAAGACGAATGAGCTCATCTATTATTTTCGTTTAGGACTTAGTAAGCTCGCAACCATGGTCGGCAATGCAGGGATTAGCGGTCATCTGCCTTGAACTGGCCGTAGAAGCGCGGCTTCATCATCCGGTCTTCGGGCTTGACATGCATGGCGCTGTTGCCCTGGCTTTTTGGGTTGCGGTGGAACAGCACGGCGTGCGCTAGCCGTGGCATGGTGCTGCCGGCGGCGGGTTTGGAGACATGGCCGGTGCTTTCCTCCAGCACGCGAAACTCCGGCGCGAAGAACTCCACGACATGGTCGCGGGTAAACAGCACGGATTGCAGGTTGGTGGCCGGATCGAGGCAGAGCGCGCTGCCGTCGCCCACATGCTCGGTGATATATTTGCCGTAATAGCCGTCGCCCACGCTGGCGAAGGCAATCATGAACAGGCCGCGCACATCCAAGGCGCGCACCAGATTGATCTTGTAAGCCTCGCGCATATTCTTGCCGATGATGTGCTTGAAGCAAAAGGCGTCTATCACCAAATCGGTACCGCGCTCCGGCACCGGCCAGCCTTCGGTCACGTCATAGACCAGCGGGCGGATTTTCTCTTGCAGTCCGGCTTTCTGCGCTTCGGCCTTGAGCGCGGCGATGGCGCCAGGCATGAAATCCAGCGCCGTGACCTGCACGCCCTGCCGCGCCAGAAACAAGCTATTGCGGCCGCGACCGCAGCCGGCATCCACAGCGGTGCGTACCTGCTGGCGGTGCTTTTGAATCATCTCCCACGCCCAGACCACGGAACTGGAGGGCGTGTGGCGACGCTCAGCATGGTGCAACCCTGCCGTCGTGGCATCATGCTCCACGAACCCTTTGGCTTGGTCAAACAGGCGGCTTACGGCAGGCAGAATCATGCGCTCTCATCAACGGATCAGACCAGCACGACAATCTAGCAAAAAACTACGCCCCGATGCTAGGGCATCGGGGCGTTGCCAAACGGATAACAGGTAGATTAGCGGTCGAGCTTGCGGGGCGGCGCAAAGGCGCTGGCGGTGGCCGGCAGTGTCGGGAACCGTGCCGCCAGTTCGCGGTCAAACTGCTTAAGATGGGCGCGCACCAGCTTGAGGCGCTTATCGGGGTTGTTGGTTCCCATAGCCAGGTCAAACAGCTTCTCGCTGGCATTGGTGTGGCGCGGGCTGCCAGGCTGCGCAACAGCGGCGGTGGCGTGCGCCGCGACAATCTTGAACGGACGGGTGACAAAATCAGCGGCGGCGCGCAATTGTTGCAACATCGGATAACCTTTCAAAAACATTTGCTGGTTGATTTTAGCAGCCGCCGCCTGAAAATAAACCCAAAAAATCTGGTCAGGTGGCGGCCAGTTCGTTAAATTGCCGCAGCGCAACGCTTAAAATACCGGGTTCGGCGATGTTGTTTACCCTGATTTCCGCTTATGGCGTCTTTCTGCTGGCCGTGATGTCGCCGGGGCCGGATTTTATCATGACGGTGCAAAGCAGCCTGCGGCATGGCGTGCGTGCCGGCATGTGGACGGCGCTCGGCATCGCACTCGCCAACCTCATCCATATAGCCTATGTCCATGTCGGCATCGGCGCGCTCATCGCCCATTCACTGCTGGCCTTCACGCTGCTCAAATTGCTGGCGGCTGCTTATCTGATTTATCTCGGCATCGGCGCGCTGCGCAGCACAGGCGCCGGCGCCGCCGGCTTGGCCAAGGCTTTGACAGAGCCGACGGCAACCAGCCGGTCGGCCTTCCGCCAAGGTTTCGTCACCAACGCGCTTAACCCCAAAGCGGCATTATTCTGGCTCAGCTATCTCACGCTGGTGATAGACCCCGCGATGGACAAAGCGCTGCTGCTGGGCTTCATCGCGCTGCTGCTGGCTACGGCTTTTGCTTGGTTCAGCCTGGTGGCCTACTTCCTGTCGCGCCAGGCGGTGCGGGAAAAGTTTCTGCGCTGCGGCCATTGGTTTGACCGTGCTATGGGGGCGCTGCTGGTGGGGCTAGGGGTGAAGGTGGCGCTGACGACGCGCTGATTTACTGAATGGCGCTGGCCCAAGCAGCTTCGATATATTCGAACAGGCTCACAACTTCCTGCGCCACGAAGGGCATGGTGGCGGCGAAGGCCGTGAATACCAAGGCGCAGATCAAGCCATATTCCACGGCGGTGGCGCCGCGCTCATCGCGCCAAAATTTGTGCAGCATTCGGGGCATGGCTCCTCCAACCCCGAATCCTAAAGCGCCAGGCTTAAGATAACCTGAAATATCATGGTGAACGTGCCTTAAGCATTGTGGCCTTCATGCGGCTCACGGCGGCGGTCAGGCCGCAGAATATGGCTTCGCCCACCAGATGGTGGCCGATATTGAGTTCAACAATCTGCGGTATCGCGGCCACCGCACCAACATTCTCATAATCCAGCCCATGACCGGCATGAACCTCCAGCCCCAGCGCCGCGGCTTGCGCCGCCGCTTGTTGCAGCCGTTGCAACTCAGCGGCGCGGGCGGCACCAGCGGCGTCGCAATAACGGCCGGTATGCAGCTCGATGGCATCGGCGCCGGCCTGTGCCGCCGCCGCCACTTGCTCGGCATCGGGGTCTATGAACAACGCGACCTGCAGACCACTGGCTTGGCAGGCGGCAATCGCTTCCGGAAGAAAACCGCGCAGCTCCGCTATGACATCCAGCCCGCCTTCGGTCGTCACCTCCTGGCGCTTTTCTGGCACCAGGCAGACGGCGTGGGGGCGCGTGGCCAGCGCGATTACGACCATCGCCGGCGTCGCCGCCATCTCGAAATTCAGCGGCAGAGTGAGATTATCGCGCAACCGTTGCACATCCTCGTCCAAAATATGCCGGCGGTCTTCGCGCAGGTGGAAGGTGATATTGTCGGCGCCACCGGCAATGGCGGCCTGCGCGCCGGCCAATAGGTCAGGATGCGCGTGGAAGTGGCGTTTGCGCGCGTTTCGCAACGTGGCGATGTGGTCAATATTGATGCCGAGGCGCAAGGGAGCAGCTGCCATTTCTTAACCTTTCTTCAGACAGATTGGCTATAGTAGCGCAAGACCAAGTTTGGACAAATTCCTATGGCCGAAGCCATTGAAGCCCCGCCACCACGCCGACAACACCGGCTGGCGCGGGCGTTGCTTGAGAGATTCCGGCGTGCCTATGAATGGCTGCTGACCGATGACGAATGGGCGGCGGAACTGGCGGCGGCGGCCGCCGCACCGCCGGAGGTCGCCGCCCCAGCCGCGCCCGCAATGGATCAACCAGCCGTGCCGTCCGGCGCCGGCTGGCAGCCGACCGCGCCTGAACTGGCGGCGCTGCTGTGGGGCGAGGGGTGGACGCTGCCGCTCGGCGAACACATGACCACCGTGATGGTGCGTGCCTTTGGTCTTAACAAGGAAATGTCGGTGCTTGATCTCACCGGCGGCCTGGGCGCCAGCGCCGCGATGATTGTGGAAGGTTTCGGTTCTTACGTCACGGCGCTAGAGCCGGACGCCGCCTTGGCTGAACGTGGCGCGCATGAATTGAAGCAGCGCGGCGTCAGCCATCACGCGACCCTGGCGCCTTACGCGCCGGAAACTTTTCAGGCCAAACGGCGCTATGACGGCATCATTGCCCGCGACCTGTTTTTTCGCATGGCCGATAAAGCCGCGCTGGTTGCCGAGATTGCCAAAAGCCTGAAAGACCACGCCCAAATCTCCTGGACTGATTTGGTGCTGGCCGACGACGCGACGGCAGATGGCGCTTTAGCGCCATGGCTGCAACAGGAAACGCCAGGCAATAAACCGCTGCGTCTGGCGGAAGTGGAAGCGCTGTGGAAGAAGCACAAGGTGGAGTTGCGCGTCAGCGAAGACCGCACCGGCCATTATGTTGATGCCGTGCAAGAGGCTATAGTCAATCTAGCGCGCGAACTGGCCAAACGGCCGCTGGCGCCGGCCGCCAAAGCGCCAATCATGGCGCAAGTGGAATTCTGGGTGCGGCGCGTTGACGCGCTCCGCCACGGGCTGCGTTTTTACCGTTTTTATGGCACAAAACATTGATAGTGCTGATGGCGATGCTTGGCCGTCGCGCCGGAAAGGGCGCAGAAATCCGTTAAACACATTGAACAGTAAGAAGATTGCTCTAATTGCTTAATCTGCCACTAGCGAAGGATAGCATGGCATGGCTGAAGCCCGCGCTTTTTGGACGCTGAAAACCGTAGCGGTTTTGCTTGTCGGTCTCGGGCTGCTCGGCGCTGGGCTGTATTATTTCTGGTTTGTGCCCGAAGTGGCGGTGACGCGGCTGGAGCAGGGGCAGGCGGTGACGGCAGTTTATGCCAGCGGCACGGTGGAGCCGGTGGTGATGCTGAAAGTGGCGCCCAAACTCGCCGGACGCCTGGCCGCGCTGCTGGTGGACGAAGGCGACAAGGTGCAGGCCGGCCAGGCTTTGGCGCGGCTGGATGACACAGAACTGGCCGCCAATCTCGCGCAGCTGCAAGCGCGCCTGGAATGGGCGCAGAAAGAAGCGTCGCGCGCCAGCGCGCTGCTGGCGCGCGCGAGCGGCACGGTGCAGGAACGCGACAAGGCGGAGAACACGCTGCGCGAAACCCGAGCCGCCGTCGCGATGGCGGAAAAGCAGCGCAGCGAATACACGCTCACTGCGCCGGTCAGCGGCACCATTATTCGCCGCGACGGCGAGCCGGGCGAGGTCGTCATCGCCAACCAGGCGTTGTTTGATCTGGCGGCCACGCCGAGCGGCGGTGATACGCCGTTGCGGTTGACCGTGCAGGTGGATGAAGAAGATGTGCCGCAGATTCAAGTGGCGCAGCGTGTGCTGGTTCGCGCCGACGCCTTTCCCGACCAAGCCTTCGAAGGCCAGGTGGAGAGCGTGACGCCGAAGGGCAATGCCACGGAACGCAACTTCCGGGTGCGCGTTAGCCTGCCGGCCAACACGCCTTTGCGCATCGGTATGACGACGGAAGTGAATATCATCATCGCGGTGCAGGATGATGCCTGGCTGCTGCCCGCCAGCGCGGTGCGCAACGGCAAGGTCTGGTTGGTGCGCGACGGACGGCTGCGGCAAGTGGCGGTGACCGCCAAGCCCACCAATTCCGGCCGTGTCGCCGTGACCGATGGGCTGACCAAAGAAGACTGGGTGGCGGCCTCGCCCGAGGAGAAATTCAAGGAGGGGATGCGCTGTCGTGCCGCCACCGGCGCCGCTAAATCGTAATGAGCGTCGTTGTCCACATCGCCCGCGCCCATCTGCTCAGCCGCAAGCGCCAGACTTTGGTGTCCTTGCTCGGCATCGTGCTGGGGGTGGGGTTCTTTCTCGGCGTCTCGTCACTCATGCAGGGGTCGGAAGCGGATTTTATTCGCCGGCTGGTGGACAATCAGCCGCATATCACGCTGAAGGACGAATTTCGCCAGGCGCCGACCCAACCGGCCGTGCAGGCTTTTCCGCAGGCGGCGATCACCATTCAGCATGTGAAGCCGAAGGAAGAACGACGCGGCATCCGAAATTACAAGGAGAAGGCGGCGCGGCTGGAGGGGCTGCCTAACACGCGCTTCGCGCCGCTGCTCACCGGCACCGCGGTGCTGAGCTATGCCGGCCGCGATGTCGGCGCCAGCATCACCGGCGTGGTGCCAGAGCAGATGCGCGGCGTCAGCATCATTGAAAGTTATATGATCCACGGTACGCTGGATTCGCTGACGGCGAACCCGGACGGCATCATCATCGGCATCGCACTGGCGGAAAAGTTCAATCTGGAGCCGGGCAACAATGTCAGCGTCACGGCGCCCAACGGCACCGTGCGGCTGATGAAGGTGGTGGGCATCTTCAAATCCGGCAACAAGGGCTATGACGAAGGCCAGACCTATGCGCTGCTGAAGAAAGTGCAGGCGCTGCTCGGCCGCCCCAACAGCGCCAACCGTTTTATCTTCAAGCTGGAAAATCCCTATCTCGCCAGCGCGGTGGCGCGGGCAGTGGAGGCGCGCAGCGGCGGCTATCTGGCGGAATCCTGGCAGGAAGCCACCGCGGATATCATGGGCACACTCGCCATCCGCAACATGATCATGTATAGCGTGGTCAGCGCCATCCTCATCGTCGCAGCGTTTGGCATCTACAACATCATCTCCACCATTGTGATGGAGAAGACGCGCGACATCGCCATCCTGAAATCCATGGGCTTTCATGCCAGCGACATCAAGCGCATCTTTCTCATCCAGGGGCTGATTCTGGGGCTGCTGGGCAGCCTGGCCGGCAGTCTGTTGGGGCTAGCCATCATCTATGGCGTCAGCCGGATCACCATCAAGACGCCGTTTTCCAGCGAAGCCATGCCGATGCCGGTGGATTGGAGCTGGCCGCAATTCGCCATCGCCGGCGGCTTCGCCATGCTGGCCTCGGTGCTGGCCGCCTATCTGCCGGCGCGCAAGGCCGGCAGTGTGCAGCCGGTGGCCATCCTGCGCGGGGCGGCATGAGCCAAGGCGCGCCGGTATTGGAAACTCGAAGCGTTACGCGTATTCTGCCTGGCTTGGTGCCGGTGACGCTGGTGGACGGCATAGACCTTACCATCCGGCGCGGCGAGTTCATCGCCATCACGGGGCCGTCCGGCTCCGGCAAATCGTCGCTGCTCTATCTGCTGAGCTTGCTGGACAAGCCGACGACCGGCCGCCTGATGCTCGACGGGCAGGATGTGACCGATCTAAGCGAAGATGATTGCGCCGATCTGCGGCTGCGTAAACTCGGTTTCGTGTTCCAGTTTCATTTTCTGCTGCCGGAATTCACGGCGCTGGAAAATGTGCAACTGCCGATGCAGAAATTGGGCGCCCTGGCGCCGGCGGCGCAAGCGCGGCGCGCCGCGGAACTTTTGGATCAGTTGGGTTTGGCCGATCATCGGCATAAGCGTCCCGATCAGGTTTCGGGCGGCCAGCGCCAACGCATCGCCATCGCCCGCGCTCTGGCCAACGAACCGCTGGTGATTTTGGCCGACGAACCGACCGGCAATCTCGACACGCGCAACAGCGCCAATGTGCGCGATATTTTCCGCCAGCTGGTGCAGGAACGCGGCAAGACCGTGGTGGCCGTGACCCACGAGCCGGACTTCGCGGCGGCAGCCACCCGCCGCATTAACGTGGTGGATGGCAAGCTGGCATCGGTCACTTGACGGGGGGCTGATAGAGTGTGACCAAGTGCTCGGAGCTATCGTGGTTTGGCCGGCTGCTTCTTTTTCGCCTTCTCTCGGCTTTCTTTTTACAGCGGTCGCGCCACGGGGCAGACGTCTTGGACGAAGCCGTTAAGGGTGTTGACCAGATTGTCCGCGCGCCGGGCTGTAATGGATGGACTGGCCGCGTTTCTCGCCTTGAATCAGCCCGGCATTTTCTAGGATACCAAATGATGCCCACTAGGTATTTAAACCCCACGCTTGTGGTGCAAACAAGCAATAGTGTGAGGGGGCAACAACAATATGCCAATGGTGCCCCAGGAGGGACTTGAACCCCCACGTCCGCAAAGACAACAGATTTTGAGTCTGCCGCGTCTACCAATTCCACCACTGGGGCGCCGGGCTTGCGCCTCGGTCACTTTGGAAGGCCGGATGATAGTTGGCCAAGCGGCTGATGCAACTGTTTTTTTGGATAGGCTTGCGGCGTTGGCGGGGCTGCACAAAGGCCCGATTCCATGCTAAATTGGGCGCTGACAGGTGTGACTAAACCCCGCTGACGGGTTTGGATTAAGCCCCACGGTCAACCATGAACATGGAGGGTGCGATGCCGATAGCCTATTTTGACGGCCAGTTTGTGGAGCGAGCCGAATTGAAGGTCAATCCCGCCGATTTCGGCTTCGCGCGCGGCATCGCGGTGTTTGAACTCGGGCGCGTTTATGGCGGGGTGCCGTTTCATCTTGAAGATCATGTGACGCGACTGGCGGCCGGGGCGCAGACGCTGGGCATTGCGTTGCCGCAGCCGGTCGCGGCGCTGGCCGATGTCGCTTGCGAGGTTATCCGCCGCAATGCCCTGCCGCACAGCGCGATCAAATTTTATCTCACGGCCGGCGAATGCGCGCAGCCGAGCGGCATCAGCTTCTCGGCTTGCGCCGGCTTCACGCCGCATTTGCTGATCATGGAAGATGCCGTGACGGTGCAGCATCCGGAAGCGCCCTATGGGATGCAGCATTATCATCGCGGCCAGCGGCTGAAGACCGTGCCGTATGAGCGCGAATTGCCGCAGGTGAAGTCCACCAATTATATGCTGGGCTATTATGCGGCGCGGCAGGTGGCGGGCGCGGAGTGGGACGACATTCTCTTCACCCACCGCGACGGTTATGTGACGGAAGCGACGCGCAGCAATTTCTTCTGCGTGCTGGATGGCATGTTGGTCACGCCCGCGCGCGGCATGTTGCACGGCATCACCCGCAAGATCGTGCTGCAACTGGCGCGGGCGGCAGGGATACCAACGGCGGAGCGCGACGTGACGCCGGTGGAACTCGCCTGGGCGACAGAGGCCTTCACCACCGGCAGCATTGCCGAACTAATGCCGGCCGGCGTGATTGACAGTCATCATTTGCCGCATACCACCAAAGGCCCTGTTTATCAGGCCTTACGCGCGGCCTTCACGGTCTATATCGCGGAGCAATGCGGGCAGCAGCGCGCGGCTTGAATCTTCACGTCTCGTTAACTTTGCCGGCGGCACAATCGGCCTGAAATGGGCTGAACATGCTTGCGCGCCAGAAAATCCTTTATGCCGTTTTGCCGCTCGGCTGCCTGCTGCTGCCGGGTCAGGCGCAGGCTGGGCGTGGGGCAGAGGATATGCGCCAGCCGCCGCTGAAAATCGTGAATTATGCGTTGCGCGCCCAGGCGGTGGAGCCGACGAAGCTGGGCTGGGTGCCGGCGCAGGAAATGCTGGCGGCGCGCGCCGAGAGTGCGCCCGTGGTGACGGCGGCTGAAATATCTGCCAAAGAAAATGATGCTGCCGAGACCAGTGTTCTGGTTGGCGCCGCACTTGAGATTGTACCGTGGCAGCGTGATTGCGCCGCGATGGGTTATCCAGCGGATTATCTCGGTATCGTCGCCGGTGAAACCATGACGGATCGTGGCGCGGGTGTGCGGCGCGATGTTTGGCTCAGCAATAGCTGCATGGCGCCCAATGAACCGCCGGCAGTCACGGCAGTCGTTGAGGTTGAAGCAAGTCCTGATCTTGCTGATGATGTCGCGATGCTGGCCGCGCGGCAGCCGCCGGAACCGATGGCCGTGGCGCAAGCTGTTCCGGCACAGCTTGAAGAAATTGTGCCTCAAGCTGATCCTGTGGCTGCCCCAGCCTTGGTCACGCCCCGTTTACCCGGCAGCGCGGTCATGGATGAAACAATCCACCAGACTGCGGCATTGCACAGCACGGCGGCGTTAGTGACGCCGCGATTGGAGAACCTGGCCATGAACCATGATCCCGCGCCGGGCGTCGCTGAATACCGGCCGGCGCCGCCCATCCGCGCTGGCGCTGCCGTGATGGCGAGCGCGATGACCATGACGGGCTGGTTGGATGACGATTTGGCGCAACTGGCATACGCTCCTGCGGAGACGGTGCCGGCGGATGAAACACTGCAGCGGCTGGAAGCTCTGGGGCACCAGCTGGCAGTCAACCGGCTGGCGCGCCTCACGGTCACGGCCTATGCCAGCCTGTCGCCGGAGCGGGATGCCCGTGCCGCACGCCGCCTGTCGCTCAGCCGCGCTTTGGCGGTGCGCGATGCGCTGATGCTGGGCGGCGCCGGCAGCGAGCAGGTGCGGCTGCGCGCCCTGGGCGCCAATGTGCCGGCTGGTGAACCGGATCGCGTGGATATCAGCGAAAATTAGGTTGCAGCCGGCGCTGCGCAAATTGTTGCCGCCATCGGCTTGCCCCAGCTTGTCCAACCCTGTATGAATTGCCCCGTTCACGCGCCATTCCCAGGGGTTATTCATGTCCGCCATCGTTGAAGTCATTGCCCGCGAAATTCTTGACAGCCGGGGCAACCCGACCGTGGAGGTGGATATCGCGCTGGAAAGCGGCGCCACCGGCCGTGCCGCTGTGCCATCCGGCGCTTCCACCGGCGCGCATGAAGCCGTGGAACTGCGCGACAACGACAAGAAGCGTTATCTCGGCAAGGGCGTGCTGAAAGCCATTGATGCCGTGGAAGGCGAAATTGCTGATGCGATTTTGGGCGAAGACGCCATGCAGCAGCTGGCGCTGGATAAATTGCTGATTGATCTGGACGGCACCGCCAACAAATCCCGCCTGGGTGCCAACGCCATTTTGGGCGTCAGCCTGGCGGTGGCCAAGGCGGCGGCGGCAGAGACCGGCTTGCCGCTCTATCGTTATGTTGGCGGCGCCGCAGCTTCGCTGCTGCCGATGCCGATGATGAACATCATCAATGGCGGCGCTCATGCGGATAACCCGATTGACGTGCAGGAATTCATGGTGCTGCCGGTGGGCGCCGACAATGTCGCGGACGCCATCCGCATGGGCGCGGAGATTTTCCACACGCTGAAGAAGTTGTTGAAGGATGCTGGCCACAATACGGCAGTGGGCGATGAAGGCGGTTTCGCGCCCAATCTCGCTTCGTCGGAAGCAGCGCTGGATTTCATCGTCAAGGCGGTGGAAAAAGCCGGCTTCAAGCCGGGTGACGATGTGGTGTTGGCGCTGGATGTCGCGGCCACCGAGTTCTTCAAGGGCGGCAAATATCATTTGGAGGGCGAAGGCAAGGTGTTAAGCCCTGAGCAGATGGTTGCCTATTATCAAGGCCTGTGCGGCAAATTCCCTATCACTTCCATCGAGGACGGCATGGCGGAAGATGATTTTGCCGGCTGGAAACTGCTGACCGAGGCGCTGGGTGCTAAGGTGCAGCTGGTGGGCGACGATTTGTTCGTCACCAACCCTGTGCGCTTGCGCGACGGCATTGAGCGCGGCATCGCCAACGCTATTCTGGTCAAGGTCAACCAGATCGGCACGTTGTCCGAAACGCTGGAGGCGGTGGAAATCGCGCACAAGGCCGGCTACCGCGCCGTCATGTC
>CAZBSB010000047.1:0-12974 GCA_964494535.1 uncultured Rhodospirillales bacterium | reverse complement strand
GGTCGGGGATGGACAGATCATTCTCGGCCTGCCGGGTGGTGGAGACACGGGCGTATAGAGCGACTTGCATGATCAATCCTTTCCTTTTTCAGAGCATCACCTTATTCCATTCCCCAGACTGTCCAATTTATTCTGACGGCGTACAGATCAAATTAGAATTTTTCTCAACCGCAGTGAATTTGCTATCACCGAAATTGAACTGAAGGCCATCGCCGCGCTGGCGATAACAGGGCTTAAGAGGATGCCGAAGAATGGGTAAAGCAACCCTGCCGCCACGGGAACGCCCAAGGCATTATAAATGAAGGCAAAAAACAGGTTCTGCCGGATATTGCGCATCGTGGCTCGACTGAGCCTTCGTGCCTTCACAATGCCCATCAGATCACCTTTGACAAGCGTGATGCCTGCGCTCTCCATAGCGATATCGGTGCCATTGCCCATGGCAATCCCCACTTCGGCGGCGGCCAAAGCGGGTGCATCATTTACGCCGTCACCAGCCATTGCCACCTTGCGGCCTTGTGCTTGCATGGCCTGAACGACTTCCGCTTTGCGTGCGGGTAGAACATCGGCCTCTACTTCATCTATACCAAGTTTTTGGGCAACAGATTTTGCTGTGGCCTGATTGTCCCCTGTCAACATAACAATTTTGAGGCCTTCGGCACGTAAAAGCCTGATCGCTTCTGGTGTTGATGTTTTGATAGGATCGGCAACAACGATAATCCCTGCCGCCTGACCATCCACAGCCAACAACATGGCGGTTTGACCTTCGGCGCGAAAAGATTGCGCTAATTGTTCCAGTTGGTTTGGGGATATGCCGAGTGATTGAAGTAATGCTTTGTTTCCAAGGGCAACCCTCCGCCCTTCAACCATCCCCGTCACGCCCTTGCCGGTAATGGACTGAAAATCCTGCGCATGGAGCAGCTCAAGATTTTTATCTGTTGCACCCCGCACGATGGCAGCAGCGAGAGGGTGTTCGCTGCCGCGCTCCAGACTAGCCGCAAGGCCAAGCAACACAGATTCATCAAATCCCGAAAGAACATTTACATGGACCAATTTAGGTTTGCCTTCGGTGAGGGTGCCTGTTTTATCAATAATCAAGGTGTCGACTTTTTCAAAAGTTTCAAGTGCCGCCGCATCGCGGATCAGGATACCCATCTGCGCCGCGCGGCCTGTGCCCGCCATAATCGACATTGGCGTAGCCAGCCCCAGCGCACAAGGACAGGCGATAATCAAGACACCAATTGCGTTCAAAAGAGCGTATGCTAGTCTAGGCTCAGGCCCCCACATCCACCAGACCATGGATGTCAGGACAGCAATGATGACGACGATCGGCACAAAATAGCCGGACACATTATCCGCCATGCGTTGTATTGGAGCGCGGCTACGTTGCGCCTTGGCAACCATAGCTACGATTTGGGCGAGCATGGTTTCAAGACCCACGCGTTCAGCCCGCATAACGAGGCCGCCTGCTCCGTTAAGCGTTGCACCCGTTACCTTGCTACCCACATGCTTTTCAACAGGCATGGATTCGCCTGTCAGCATAGATTGATCCACCGCGCTGTTGCCTTCGGTGACAACCCCGTCAACAGGTATTTTTTCCCCAGGACGCACGCGCAGAAAATCTCCGATTTTAACATCGCTAACCGGGAGATCGGCCTCGGTTCCATCGGCATGAATGATCCGCGCCATTTTCGGCGCAAGATCAAAAAGTGCCCGCAGGGCGCTGTTGGTTTGAGATCGAGCTTTTAATTCCAAAACCTGCCCCAGAATTACAAGCGCGGTTATGACGGAAGCCGCCTCGAAATAGACATCCGGCACACGAAGGCCTCCGCTGAAAACCATAAACCAATCGGGCCAGACCGTGACGGCGAGGCTGTAGAAATAAGCAACGCCAACGCCTAACGCGATCAAAGTGAACATGTTTAAATTACGGGTAATGATAGACTTGAATCCGCGCTCGAAAAACGGCCAGCCGCCCCACAGAACGACAGGAGTTGCTATCCCCAATTGTATCCATCGCGCCATATCGCCGTTGAGGTTTTCATGAATCCAAGGAATAAAATGCTCCCCCATGACTTTTGCCAAGAGCGGCAGGGATAAGATCGCTGCAACCCAAAAACGGCGGGTCATGTCGATTAATTCCGGATCCGGCCTGTCGGCCAACGCGATCGTTTCAGGCTCCAGCGTCATGCCGCAGATTGGGCAATGTCCTGGCCCGACTTGCCGCACCTGCGGATGCATGGGGCAGGTGTAAATGGCTCCTGCAGCGGTGACTGTCGCCATGTTCGTTGGGGACGTTTCACCAGAATGGCAGTCGTGTCCATTGGATTTCGGCGCGTGATGTTGTTGCGATGGGTGCATGATGGAGAAACCTCCCTTCGATCACTGCATAGGCGGCACCCTACCCATGGAGTGGATCGGCGCGGGAGTTGCGAAGAAGCCCTGCTGCCAGTAAGTGAAGCTGTAATACAGGATGCAAAGCAAGCCCAGAATGCCACCGATCACCAGAATGAGCGCAGCAATACGCAGGTAGGCCGATTTTTCACGGACGGCGAAGTGCATGCCCACGAAACCGCTCGCTGTAACGAGAAGTCCAAGGTAGGCGGCGATGTGCACGAGATACATCATGACTCTCTCCGTGGGTTGGATGTTGGATATCCGAATAGGCGCGGAAAAAACCGCGGCGTGACAGCCGCATAGCGTCGCCATTCGTCGCCAAACTCCGCTTCCGCTGTCTTCTCTTCCTTAAACGAAAGTCTGACATACATATACGTCAGGACGGGGAACATCAGCAGCGTCGGCAACGTCGGCCATTGCAACAGGAATCCGAACATGATGGCGATGAAAGCCACATATTGAGGATGCCGCATGCGGGCATAAATTCCGGTCGTCGCCAGTTTGTGATGACGCTGCGCTTTCCATAGCGCATGCCATGCGTTTGATAGCACCAGGAAGCCGCCGAAGATGAACACGTTACTCAGGATATGGAAGATATCCCAGTGTGGATCACCCTTCATGCGCAATAAAGTATGGATGAGATGGCTGTTGTCATGCGTCAGGAAATTGATGTCCGGATATTTGGTAGCAAGCCATCCGGACATCGCATAAATGGAAAGTGGAATTCCATACATTTCAACGAACAGCGCTACAATAAAGGCAGAAAAAGCACCAAAGGTGCGCCAGTCTGTTTTTGTCTGCGGCTTGAAAAAGCTAAAGGCAAAACCGACAAAAATGATGGAATTAAGGATGACAAGCCCCCAGAGGCCATAAGCGGGTGCGTCTGCTGTATGTTCCATTAGTGACATCCCCCACCATGTTTATGGTTGTTCTTGTTCGATTTATCTCCCTCATCATCGCTGTTTTTATTGTTATGCCTACCATGCATGAAAATATGCATGAGAGGGCAAGCAAGGATTAATAGGTAAGGAACGACTCCCAAAAGGTGAGCGCCATGGCCTTGGTAAACCAGAAAACCTAAAATAGAAACGGCAACTATGGTGGCTATTCCCGTGCGCGAGAAAAGCCAGCTTTCACCATTGTTTCCATTGTGGTGCGCGTGATCCATGAAAGCCCCCATTATTGAGCTGGATGATGTTGTGTGTGATCCGTATCGGTTGCTTTTTTAACAGGTGCTGGAGGCGCTGAGGCCTTTTGGTTGTCCTGGACCTTTCCACCATCCATCATTTTCTCACTACAACCGCATTTCATGCCCCCATTGGAGGCATCCCCCATCATCGAACATTGCATCTTGCCGTCTTTCATCATCCCCATGTCCATGCTGCCATCCTTCATCATTTTTTGGCAACAAGAGCAGCCGCTAGACATCATGGCGCCCTGCATAGAACTATTCATGGGCATCGGTGTTTGCGCACATGCGGCCAGCAACAGCGCGGGGGCGATAAGTAGATATTGTTTCATGTCGGGTCTCCTGTTGATGATGGTTGTTACCAGACGCGGTCTCCCCTAAGTTGTGATACGAAAGGGAATCCTTTATCCCTCACAACTTTTATTATCCGGAATATTCTACAAAACCCATCATGCCTGTTGCCATATGGTAGAGGTGGTGGCAATGAAATGCCCATTTATTTCCAGGATTATCTGCGTCAAATGCAATTTTAGCGTAGGCATGCGGCGGTATGAGGAGCGTATCGCGCAACGCCCCCTTCAATGCCTTGCCGTTCAGCTCGATGACCTGAAAATGGTGACCGTGCAGATGGATAGGATGCGCCATCATTGAATGATTTTTAAGTGTAACATGGACCCGATTGCCTTTTTTGACCGTCAGCGATTTAGAGGCGGGACCCTTAAGGATCATTGCCCACACATAGGGATTCATCGTCCCCGTCAATTCATAAATGGCCTCTAGATCGGGTGCTTTGTCCGCCAAAGGCGTCGTGCTGGCCAGCTTTTGCTCCAAGTCCAGATCAAGAACAGCCCCTTTCTGATCGGAAATCTTGGGTATTTTTATAATTTTGGCCGAAGGCGGCGCAAGAATAATTCCTGTTTGTTCCTTTGCGCCCTCACGCTTCATAAGAATTGGCCATGCTGTCGCTTCTTTAGGCAATCGTACGCGCAGATCGATCCTTTGCCCCATTGTCATGGGAAAGGCGCTTCCGCTAACGGGGACAACATCCATGCCGTCAACAGCAATCAATGTGCCCGACAACGCCCCAAGATCTACCGTAAATCCAGTCGACGTGGCGCCGTTAATGATACGCAAACGGATATGTCCTCCCGTTTCGACTGAGACAACTTCCGGATCATCAAGGGTGCGATCATTTGCCAGATACGCGTCATACTCTATATCGTTTACGTCCATGGACATAGTAGCGCCCATATCTGTAGAGCCTTGCACGGTTTTCATCATGGCGGCATGTTGATCTGGATTAATATTCGCCATGTCATGCTCCATAGCAGACATATCGTTGCCGCCATGCGCATTGCCGCCTTGAAGGCCAGCAAGCAATTCTTCTGGCGTTTTGAATGAAAAATCGTGCAATAGAATAACAAGCTCTTGCTCATCGCGCGCATCGTTTTCACGAATAATGAGCGGGGCTGCCATAAGGTTCTGTTCCTGAAGCGTATGGGCGTGCATCCAGTTTGTACCTGCGCGCACAAGGGGAAAATTGTAGGAATAGCTCGACGCTGGTTTTAGCAACGCTTGCGTAACTCCAGGAACACCGTCCTGTTCCCAAGGCGGTGTCAATCCATGCCAGTGAATGAGCGTTTCTTCTTTAGTTTCATTCATCAAGGAGACATTGAATGGATCCCCCTTCTTGAAAGTTAGTCCTGATTTATCGCTTTCATCCAGAAGCCCGTAAACTCTGGCAGCACGACCGTTGATATCCAAAGTGCGGTAGGAGATTTTCAAGCGACGCGCCGATGACAGCAAGGCTTCGGCAGCAGCGAACAGGGGCGATGGCAAGATAGCACCTAAAGAAACAATGCCCGCTGCTTGTATGAAACGTCGCCTGGATACAGCAATCATGATGTGCTCCTTACTTCAGATTGATTTCGACCAACTTGAACGCGCCCTGCGTCTTTTTGAATTCCGTTCTTGATTTCTCCGCATGCTTGGCATCGGCAGCCGTATGAAGTCTTTCAAGCTGAGCCATGAGCTGATTGATCGAAGACTCAAAACGAGCTTTTTTATCGTCCGCGATGGTCGCGCCGGTTTTCAAGGATTTCACCGCTATACCGATTTTTTCAATCTCAGCATGTATTAAATCAAACTGTCCGGCATCAACATTGGAGCCGACTATACCCAAACTCGCTTGAATGCCTGCCAGGATATCTTGAACTGACATCGCTGGCGTCGTGGCACCCGTGGACACTTCGTGCGGTTGGCTGCCGTGGTCTTCGACGCCGTGCGCATGAGCAGGTTGCAGACCAGTTAGGGTAAGGATGGCGATGGTAAGCATTGTTTCTTTCATGGTGGTCTCCTTTATTGGGCTAGGGCTTGAGGCAACAGTGTTGCGATTGGCTTTTTGCCAAACTTCCAGAACACGAGGGGACGCACCGTAAGGTCGAGCAAGGTGCTGGAGAAGAGTCCGCAGAAAATGACTACGGCGACGGGGTGTAACAACTCACGCCCTGGTTCGTCGGCGGCTATGATAAGCGGGATCAATGCCAGAGACGCTGTCAGCGCCGTCATCAGCACGGGGATGATCCGCTCAGACGTCCCGCGATAAACCATAGCCAGATTAAATTTCTCGCCCTCGTGCTCCATCAAGTGGATGTAATGGGCTATCATCATGATACCATTGCGGGCGGCGATCCCCGTGAGCGTGACGAATCCCACCATCGTCGCGATCGAGAACACACCGCCCGACAACCAAACGCCGATCACCGCCCCGATAAAGGCGAGCGGAATGGAAGCCATGACCTGTAGAGCCAGATTGGCGCTCTTGAAATGGACATACAGAACCATGAACATGCCCGCAAGCGAGAACAGGCTTAAAAGCGCTATCAAACGCGAGGCGCTGGCTTGGCTTTCGAACTGACCTCCATAGGTGACATAATATCCTTGGGTCAAATGCACCTTGCTATCGATGGCAGCTTGCACCCTCTGCACAACGCCAACAAGGTCGCGGTCGGACACGTTGGCCTGTATCACGATGCGGCGCTGTGCATTCTCGCGGTTGATGATGTTCGGTCCCTTGGCGTCCTGCACCGTAGCGACGGCTTGAAGCGGTACGACGTTGCCGTCCTTGGTGTCGACGGGTATTTGCTTAATCGCCTCGATGTCGTTGCGTGCGGCGTCGGACAGGCGCATGACGATATCGTAAGTACGCTGCCCGTCTAGAACTTGCCCCACAGTCTTACCTTGCATGGCAAGCTCGGCATATTCTGCGGCCTCGCCCGACAAAAGACCGTAGGACGCGGCTTTTTCACGATCAAACAAAACATGCACCTGTGGGATCAGAACTTGTTTTTCGACAGACAAATCGACCACGCCATCGATTTCGCTCATGGCCTGCCGGATTTCCTCCGCCTTGGCGCGCAGTACGTTGAGATCGGCACCAAACAGTTTAATGGCGATCTGCGCACGGACGCCACTCATCATATGGTCGATGCGATGCGAAATCGGCTGGCCGATGTTGACGGCGATACCAGGTATTTCGTCGAGATGGTTGCGGATATCGGCTAGGATATCGGCGCGTGCGCGCTTGGATTCCTTCAATTCGACCTCGATCTCGCTTGAATGCACGCCTTCTGCATGGTCGTCGCGCTCGGCGCGGCCTGTGCGTCTACCCGTCTCTGAGGCCTCCGGAACCTGACGGATTAAATTCTCGGCGATGGTTCCGATGCGGTTTGACTCGGCAAGGCTTGTGCCTGGTGGTGTCAAGATATTGATCGTTACCGACCCTTCGTTAAATTGCGGCAGGAACTCCTTGCCGAAGAAGGGCACAAGCCCCATGATGCCCAAGGTGAGAAGCACGACGAAGGTCAACACCATCCGGCTATGCGGGAAAGCGAAATTGAGGACGCGCTTTTGTCCCGCCTTCACCTTGCGCACAACCCAGCCGTCATGTTCGTCGCTCATGCGCTTCATTTTAGGCAACAAGTAAGAGCAAAGCGCAGGCGTCAGCGTCAAGGAAACCAGCAATGAAGCCGCGATCGAGGTGATATAGGCGATTCCCAACGGAAGGAATATCTTGCCTTCAATGCCCCCCATCGCAAAGAGCGGAATGAAGACCAGCACGACAATGATGGTTGCGAAAACGATGGAATTTCGAACCTCACTGGAGGCGTCAAAGATCACCTGTATCGGGTTACGCGGATTTTCGGCATGGCGGTTTTCGCGTAAACGGCGGAAAACGTTTTCCACCCCGACGATCGCGTCATCCACCAACTCGCCGATGGCGACGGCAAGACCGCCCAAGGTCATGGTGTTGATGCTCATGCCGAAGAACTTGAAGATGATCGCTGTCAAAACGAAAGAGAGAGGAATGGCGGTCAGCGTGATGAAGGTTGTGCGGAAATTGAGCAAAAATAGAAACAGGACGATCGCTACCAGAATCGCGCCGTCAAGTAACGCTTCCTCGACGTTCTCGATCGCACGTTCAATGAAAGTGCTTTGCTTGAAAATCTCGTCGTGGATTTTTACACCCTCCGGCAAGGTCTTCTGAATATTTGCAAGTTCCACCTCGACCGCTTTGCTCAGCTGTGCGGTATCCGCGCCAGGCTGCTTTTGAATAGAAAGGATGACGGCGGGTTGCCCGTTGACGCTGGCGTCGCCGCGTTTGGCAAGCGCGCCCCCTAGCTTGATATCGGCGACTTGATCAAGGGTGAGCGGCGTTGGACTTCCATTTTCCTTTGGCAGTGGAGATTTGGCGAGATCATCAAGTGTTTTGACCCTGGCGATGTTGCGGATCAGACCTTCTTGATGATCGGAGAGGAGGAATCCGCCGGTCGCATTGATGTTGGAGCCTTCGATGGTGGACTCAACGTCATGCAACGTCACCCCGTAATTCTTGAGTTTTAACGGATCAACCAGTACCTGATACTGCTTTAACTCGCCGCCGATCACCGAGACCTGCGATATGCCTGAAATGGAAAGGATGCGATTACGAATATCCCATTCGGCGATGGTGCGGAGATCCATGCCGCTGATTTTAGGATTTTCGCTAGACAACCCCACCAACATAATCTCGCCCATGATTGAAGAAATCGGCCCCATAACGGGGCGTGCGTCTTTGGGCAAAGTTTCTTGCGCCTGCTGCAGTTTTTCGGCGACGATCTGGCGCGCCGTATAAATGTTCGTATCCCAGCCAAACTCGACCCAAACAATCGACAGGCCGATGGCGGAGGCGGAGCGCACGCGCTCGACGCCGGTCGATCCGTTGACGGCTGTCTCGATCGGCCATGTGACCAGAGCCTCTACTTCTTCCGGCGCAAGTCCTTCAGCCTCGGTGAAGATCGTCACGGTCGGGCGGTTAAGGTCGGGAAACACGTCGACAGGCAGCTTACCGATCACGAACACTCCGTAGACCATCAGTAAGGCGGAAGCCGCGACGACGAGCAGCCTGTTTTTAAGCGAAAATTGAATGGTTGAATTGATCATTTAGACATCCGTCCTTGCGTGTGCCGCACTGGCATTCCGCGCCTCAATGCTTATCGCCTTGTCCTGCGCCTTTGGGCTGAGCGTCTTGCTTGGAGTCAGCCGATTTAGCGAATTGCAGCTGGTAATTTCCGACCGTCACGACCTCTTCGTCGGGAAATACGCCTTCCATAACCTCGCGTTCCGAACCGAATTTCGCGCCGAGCTTGACGCTGCGACGCTCAAACTCGTTGCCGTTCTTTACAAAGACGAATTGTTCGCCGCTTTCACCAAGAATGGCTTTGACCGGAACGGTCAAAATAGTGGCAGGCTCGGTCACTTCGATGGACAAAATGACATGCATATTAGCAAGCAACAGGCGATTCGGATTCTCAACCAAGGCGTAGACATTCAGCGTGCGACTGCCGCGATCATACGCGCCGTCCATGCGTTGCACTTTGCCTTTCAACGGCGTGCTGCCGATCAGGCTGCTGTTGACGCTGAGATTCTGGCCGACCTGAACTTTGGCGACATCCGGCGTTTCGTACATGATCCCGCGCACCAAAACCTCCGAAGAATCTCCAATCTCCATCAATCCGGCCTCCAGCGTGACGGATTGGCCCAGAACGACATTCTGCTTAGTCACATAGCCGTCAATCGGTGAGGGGATGGAAACCGGAGAGCTGCCGACGAATGTCGGTTGGATGACCAAAAGGCTCTGGCCTTTGGCGACCTTTTCTCCCACCTTGACATTGATATCCGACACGCGGCCCGTCGCGCGCGAAGTGGCGATAGCCTGGCGTTCCGGCAAAAATTCAACGATCCCATTCACATCGACCGTCGTCGCGCGTGGCGCGATGGTCGCTTTCACGGTTTGAATGCCGAGGTTGTTAATCGCTGTCTCCGACAACGTCAGGACAGCAACCGACCCACCCGCGCTTTCCTCGCCTGGCGCTTCGGCATGGCCTTCGTGGGCGAAGGCTGGCATGGAAAGCCCGATGATCACGACAAGGGCTGTTATGACAAAAAACTTTTTCATTATCTGATTTCCTCTATTTTTCCACCCAATTCCATTTCTAGAGCGCCGCGCGCGTTCACGGCCTGCGCCAGCGCATCAAGCGCGTCGTTTTCGCTGGAGAGCAGTTTTTCCCGCACCTGCCAGACTTCGAGCGCGTCCGTCTGTCCCTGACGGAACATAGCGCGCGTTAATGCGTAAGATTTGCGGTAGCCAGGCAGAATGCTGTCAAAATAACTATCCGCACGCTCCTGCAAGGCCGAGGCGCTCTGTCGCAATTCGCCGATCACGTCTTGCTGCGGCAATCCGGCATAGAGATTTCCCTCCGATCGCGCTTGACGCAATTCGGCATGGGCGCGCTTGCGTTCACCGTCATTTTGGTTCCACAGAGGAATTCGCAGAGCAACGCCGACGCCGTAAGATTGTTCGTCCCCGTTGGGAGAGCGTGAGTAGAACACGCGTGGGCCGAAATCCGGCATGGCGGCATCCTGCTGAGCGACGTTCAAGCGGCGTTCCGCCGCCTGGATGCGGTTTTTAATCACGTTTCTAAGGTTCGATTGCGTTTGAGCAAAAGCCAAAAGCCGCTCAGTTTCCTGCGGCACGGCCACGAAAGCCGGACGTTCCAGTTTTACCTGCTGGAAGCTGCGCCCCGTCAAACGGGCGAGTTCCGTGCGTGCCTGACGCAGCTCAGCGGCGACGGCGTTCGCATCGGCGCGCAACTTAGCGGCATCGGACGAGAACAGAAGGGACGCCGCAGGGCTGGTTTGGCCTTGGCCAGCCGACTCCTTGACCAGCTTTTTCATCTTGTCAGCATCGCTGGCATAATTTTCATACAGCTTTTTTCGCTCGGAGAGCAGCCAGACTTGCGTGTAAAGAACTGTCGTTTCGTTGATGACTTTGAGAATTTCGTATTTCTGCTCCATGCTGGCCACGTTTGCCAAAGCATCCGCATAGCTACCGCGTGCGCCGGATATTTGTGAGAATTTCAAGGGCTGGGTAAATTCCATATCCGTTCCCGTGCCGTCTTGTCCCTTATTGCGCACGGCATCGATCTTCAATTCCGGATTGTCCAGCAAAGTGGTTTCCGCGGCATCGGCCATGCGGTCTTCGTAGTCTCGCTGCGCGCGAAACAGGCCGGTGTTTTTTTGCAGGCTTTCCTTAACGACCTGATCAAGGGTCAGCGCGGGGGGGGCCGCATACGAAGGCGTGGAGAACAGGATCGCTACAATCGCCAATTGCCATATGATTGAGTTCTTCATGAAAATTTCTGCTTTCTGCTGGTCCCATGAAGCTAATACGGCTTAAACGAGGCTACCCCTCAAAGGAAAGGCGCAATTTTTCGGATAAAATCTTCCGCGCCCGATAGACGCGCGTTTCCACGGTTTTTGCCGAAACATTAAGGATTTGGGCGCACTCTGCCTGCGTCTTTTCATCGACGGCGAACAGGATAAAGGCCTCCTTGAGCGTAATGGGCAAGAGGTCGATTTCCCGCCGCAGCAAGGTCAGTTGTTGCTTTGACAAAAACGCGGCCTCGATGTTTTCATCGCTGCGCTGCCAATCGTCGGATCCGCTTTCGTTTACAGCGTCCAGAGATACGTTGCGAGCGTTCTTCTTGTTCTTCCGCAGATGATCGCGGCACAGGTTGACGGCAATTTGAAACAACCAGGTGCTGAATTTGTACGCAGGGTCGTATTTATCGACGTTAAAATAAAGCTTTGTAAAAGTCTTCTGTGCCACATCAAGCGCAGCCTCTTCGTTGCCTACATAGCGCCAGGCCAGGCGGTAGACGCGTTCTTTGTAGCGATGCATAATCTCGTTCAGCGCAAAATCATCACCAGAACGCAATCTCTTGACGAGCGCATGATCCTCGTCGGCTGTATGCTCTTTCAGCGGCTTAGGGGTTCTGAACAAGGGCATCTGCGGCTAACTTATTGAGCTTTTCTGCCTGCTGCGGCGTTAATGCGGTCTGCATCTCGAAAATATGCTCAATCGTCAACTTTTGCAGCCCCCCTTGCGCGTGGTGTATGCGCTCGACCGCAGCGGCTACTCGTTCGGAAAACGCTTTGTCTTCCAGCATCGCTGCGGCAAGTTCCAGATTGCCGACATGAATTTTTTCATGCAGGGCTTTTTGCTTTTCGGCAAAGTTCTTCTCGATTTCGATCAGCTTATTATCTTGATCCGCCGTGATGCCGATCTGTTCGTGCAACCAGACGTGGGCGTCAACCTGGTTATGATGCGGAGCTTTCAAGAAATTGCTGCATGTATAGAAGGCAGTAAAGGCCACGAGCGCGATGGCAATGAAATAAAGTATTTCCTTCTGATAGGCGCGCATCAGGTTTTATCCCCATTCTTGGCAAAAATAGCCGTAGACGTTACACCATAGTTTGAAGAAAAGACGTAGAGATTAAGAGCCTGGGCTGCGCTCGCGGGCTGAGGATTGGAGACGCTCAAAGTGGCGGCAAAGACTCCTACTATCAGCGCGCATGAAAGGGAAGCAAAGCGATATTCCGGCACGAAAAGACTGACCAGCCAGCTTTCAATGACATTGCGCGGCATATCTGTCCGTCGTCTGTTGATGGACTGCCAGACACGGCTTTCCATGCCTACCAATCTGCTATAATCAGGCTCTGATTTCTTTAATTCACTGATAAGATTACTAAATTCATCTTTGCTCATGCGGCGCTCCTATTTTCCAGCTACCACTGATACGTTGAAAAAGTCGCCATCCCTCATATAAAAGAGCGTCAGCCGATTAATCCGTGCCCCAACCCCACTATTTTTTACAAAAAACCGCACATGCTTCGGCGGGTGTGTTTAGTGTTAAGGGAAGTTTCGATGTGAGTCCATTCTGACCCACTTCGATGGTCTTGTAGCCATAGGGCGGCTTGGAGCCGTTGAAATAGCCTTGCCGGGCATTCT
>CAZBSB010000046.1:0-13139 GCA_964494535.1 uncultured Rhodospirillales bacterium | reverse complement strand
CACACTGCCAGAAAAGCCCGCCGATGCCGCTCCCCCAACCAAACCCGAGTGAGGCGGCCGTCACTTCACAGGAGCGGCAGGATTGGCTGCGGCTGTGCCGCACGGAGAATGTGGGTCCCATCACCTTCCGCCAGTTGTTGGCGCGTTACGGCACGGCCACTGCGGCGCTCGCTGCCCTGCCGGAACTAGCGGCGAAGGGCGGCAAGCGCAACCTGCTGCCCCCGCCCGCCGCCGCCATCGCGAAGGAGTTGGCCGCGCATGACAAAATCGGCGCCCGGCTTATCACTTGGCGAGACGCGGATTATCCGCCGCGCCTGGCCACCGTGGAAGACGCGCCGCCGGTCATTTCCGTGCGCGGACAAATCGGCCTGCTGCATAAGCCGCGCGTCGTGGCGCTGGTGGGCGCGCGCAACGCCTCGCTCAACGGGCGTAAATTCGCGGCCACCTTGGCGCGGGAGCTGGGGCAACGCGGCATCGTCACCGCTTCCGGCCTAGCGCGCGGCATTGACACCGCCGTGCATCAAGCATCGTTGACCACCGGCACCATCGGCATCATCGCTGGCGGCATAGACAATATCTACCCGCCGGAAAACGCCCAGCTGTATGAGCAAATGGCGGAAAATGGCTGCATTATCGCGGAGCTGCCGTTCGGTAGCGAGCCGCGTGCCCAGCATTTCCCGCGCCGCAACCGCATTATTTCCGGCCTGAGCCTGGGCGTGGTGGTGGTGGAAGCCGCGCTGCAGTCCGGCTCCCTCATCACCGCGCGGTTGGCGCTTGAACAGGGGCGCGAGGTCTTCGCGGTGCCTGGCTCGCCGCTCGACCCACGCGCCACTGGCGCCAATAATCTCATCAAGCAGGGCGCCCATCTGGTGCAGCAGGTGGCCGATATTCTGGACGGGTTGCCTAACGATTCCGGCCTGGGCGAGCCGGCAAATGACCTTGCTCCTGGCCAGACCGACGCCATCCAATCCGCTACAACCGAACAAATCGGCAGCCAAATCATTGAATTCATAAGCGCTTCACCGACGGATATTGACGAATTGGTGCGCGAATGCCATTGCTCTGCCCCCGCCATGATGGCGGCGTTGCTGGAACTGGAGCTGGCCGGACGGGTGCAGCGCCTGCCCGGCAACCGCGTGTGCAGACTCTTTAACGAGCCGGGATAGAGCGTGTCGGGACAGAAACTAGTCATCGTCGAATCGCCGGCCAAGGCCAAGACCATCAACAAATATCTGGGCGCGGACTATAACGTCATCGCGTCTTATGGCCATATCCGCGATCTGGTGCAGAAGGACGGCTCCGTTTTGCCGGAGCAGGATTTCGCCATGCGCTGGGAACTGGGCGAGCGATCAGACAGGGCGGTGCGCGAGATTGCCGCCGCCGCCAAGCAAGCCGACAGCATCTATCTGGCTAGCGACCCCGACCGTGAAGGCGAAGCGATTGCCTGGCATGTGCGGGAAGTGCTGAAGGAAAAGGGCGTCGCCAAGTCCACGCCCATCCATCGCGTGACCTTCAATGAAATCACCAAGGCCGCCGTGCAGAGTGCGCTGGCGCAGCCGCGCGAACTCGACCAGGAATTGATTGATGCCTATATGGCGCGGCGCGCGCTAGATTATCTGGTGGGATTTTCTTTGTCCCCCGTGTTGTGGCGCAAATTGCCCGGCTCCAAATCCGCCGGCCGTGTGCAATCCGTGGCTTTGCGCTTGATCTGCGAGCGCGAATCCGAGATTGAGAAATTCGTCGCCCAGGAATTCTGGACGATCACCGGCACTTTCAAGACCGCGCAGCATCTGAGCTTCACAGCTCGCCTCGCGGCGCTGAACGGCAAGAAGCTGGACAAATTCGCGCTGAAATCCGAGCCGGAGGCGGTGGCGGCCGTCACTTTCCTCAATCAACTTGATTACCGCGTCGGCACGGTCGAAAAAAAGCAGGTGCGGCGCAACCCTTATGCGCCATTCACGACATCAACATTACAGCAGGAAGCCTCCCGCAAGCTGGGGCTGGGCGCCAGCCGCACCATGCGCACCGCGCAGCAGCTTTACGAAGGCGTGGATATCGGCGGCGAGACGGTGGGTCTAATCACATATATGCGTACCGACGGCGTGACGTTGTCGCAAGAAGCCATCGCGTCGGCACGTGGGCTGATTGGCCGCGAATGGGGCAACCAATATCTGCCCGACAGCCCACGCGTTTACAAAACGGCGGCCAAGAACGCGCAGGAAGCGCACGAGGCCATTCGCCCTACCGACCTCAACCGTAAGCCGGAACAAATGGCGAAGTATCTGGATGGCGACCAGCTGCGACTCTATACGCTCATCTGGCAGCGCACCTTGGCATCGCAAATGGCCAGCGCCGTGTTGGATCAAGTGAGCGCCGACATTATCGGCGGCAACAACCAAGCCGTCTTCCGCGCCGTGGGCAGCACGCTGGTGTTTGACGGTTTCCTGCGCGTCTATCAGGAAAGCGACGATGACGAGCCTACGAAGACCGAAGACGGCGAAGAGCGCGGCACCCGCCTGCCGCCGTTGAAGGGCAATGAGACCGTCACGAAGACGGCGTTGCTGCCGGAGCAGCATTTCACCCAGCCGCCGCCGCGCTATAGCGAGGCCAGCCTGGTGAAGAAGCTGGAGGAGCTGGGCATCGGCAGGCCTTCCACTTATGCCAGCATCATGCAAGTGCTGCAGGATCGCGACTATGTGCGGCTGGATAAAAAACGCTTCTTCCCGGAAGATCGTGGCCGCATCGTCACCGCGTTCCTGGAAAATTTCTTCGGCCACTATGTGGAGTATGACTTCACGGCCGATTTGGAAAACAAACTGGACGAAATTTCCGGCGGCCGCATCGGCTGGAAGAAAGTCTTGAATGAATTCTGGCAAGGGTTTTCCGGCGCCATAGACGGCACCAAAGACCTGAAGATCACGGACGTCATCAACGCGCTGGATGAGGCTTTGGGGCCGCATTTCTTCCCCACGCCCGCCGACGGTTCCGACCCCCGCCGCTGCACGCAGTGCCAGAACGGACGCATGGGCTTGAAGCTCGGCAAGTTCGGCGCCTTCCTGGGCTGCTCCAATTATCCCGAATGCCGCAACACACGGCCGCTGGCGGTGAGCGACGGCAGCGCCGAGGGAAGCAAACTTGAAGGCCCACGCGATTTGGGTGTTGACCCGGCTACCGGGATGCCGGTGACAGTGCGCGTCGGCCCCTATGGCGCCTATGTGCAGCTTGGCCCCCTGCCCGCCGCCGCGACGCCGGCGCCAGCCGAGCCGGAAAAGAAAAAGCGCGGCGCCAAGAAAGACAAGCCGCCGCCGCCCAAGCGCGTCTCCCTGCTCAAAAACATGGATCCGACGCAGATTGACCTGGACACCGCGCTCAAGTTGCTGGCGCTGCCGCGTGATATTGGGCCGAACCCGGAAACCGGCGAGATCATCCAGGCCGGCGTCGGCCGTTTTGGTCCTTACATCAAGTGCGGCACGCAGTATAAATCGCTGGCGGCGGAAGACGATGTGCTGACTGTCGGTATCAACCGCGCCGTGGTGCTGCTGGCCGAGCCAAGCAAAGGCCGCTTCGGCGGCGGGGCGCCCAAGACACCAGCCAAGGAAATCGGCGAGCATCCGAGTGGCGGCAAAATCACGCAACATAGCGGCCGCTTCGGGCCTTATGTGAAGCATGGTAAGCTGATGGCCACCATCACGAAATCCTATGATCCGGACGCGCTAACGCTAGATGACGCCGTGGCAATTTTGGCGGCGAAGGCGGCCAAGGGTGGTGGTGGCGGTTTTCGCGATAAAGGCAAAGCCGCATCCGCCAAAAAGACCAAAGAACCGGCGGCAGCGAAACCAACAACCGCAGCCAAACGCACCAAGCCCAGTTCCAAGAAAGCTAGAACCAGTTAGGCATCTGCCAGGGGTTCAGACTATTTCATATACTGCACAATAAATTACATCGTCCTTCCAGCGGAAGCTGGCAGGTAGATTCACATTTGAAGTGCAACTGGAACTTTGGAGAATACTTCGGCTGGGGTTTGGAAGCCAAGGCATTTTCTTGGTGTGTTGTTGAGACGACAAGCCAGGTGCTGCAGGTCGTCGTCGGTGAAGCTGTTGGAATCGGTGCCGCAGGGAATATAGCGACGGATGCGACCCCAGTTCATGTTTTCAATGCCGCCTTTCTGCCAGGGGCTGTGCCGGTCGCAGAAGTAGGTCTTGATGTCGTAGGGATTGATCTGCTAGTGCCGGAAGAACGTGGCGCCATTTGTCTTGGGTTAGCGACCGGCGCAGCACCAGCGGCAGGGGTGTTAGCCATGTATGAAGACGATCAACGGTGGGTTGGCGCTTTTGCAGGCTTGTCGCGCGAGACAGATAAAGCACGTGCGGCGTTCTTGGGCGACGCGCAGATTGTGTATCTTGTCTGAGAACAGCAGCAGATTGACCTCCCGGTGCCCTGGCTGAGGCCCCCGATGAATGGAGCCAGGTCTGTCGGCAATCGAAACGCGGCCTTTGATGTGCTGCAGGGGATTGTGAGACCGTCGCCCCCAACCACGCTTGCTCTTGGCGCGGGACAGGTGCTCTCTTTCTGCAATACCGAAGCGATGTCCCTGCATCTGGCCGAGATCTCGCTCATGGTCACCCCCGGCGCTCACGCGGTCGTGCTGATGGATCAGGTGGGATGGTTTACACCGGAAAGCTCGTCGTGCTCGCCAACATCAACATCATCGCCCTACCGGCCAAATGCCCCGAACTGAACCCGGTTGAGAATACCTAACAGTTCATGCGCGACAGCTGGCTCTTCAACCGCGTCTTACATCCGACGACAACATCCTCGGCCACTGTTGCGAGGCCTGGAACATACTCATCGATCAGCCATAGCACACCATGACCATCGGTAGCCGCAGATTGGGGCGTGTGGGTCATGATCAATGCAGGTTGGCATGACAAAACGGGATGCCAGTCGAAGTTACCCAATGCTGCGACAAGAGGCTGCATAACGCTAGATTTTATGCGTCATAATCCAGATCAATAGTCTCAGCCTTTCTGGCCAGGGCGGCGAAGTTGGCAGTTATGCCTTCCTGCCGCAGCCGGTGCCACGAAAGACACAAGCCGAGCCGGTTGGTGACGCCCGGCCGTTCTGGCAGCGTGCGAAACGCGACCTGCGGAAAGGCCGAAGCCAGAAATTCCGGCAACAGCCCGCCCCCCAAGCCGGCGGCGATGGGTAGCAGGCCGAATGCGGCGGGGTCGCGCTCCACCACCGGCGTGGACTGCAAACCCGCCGCCGCAAGATAGCGGCGCGTGAAATTCTGCCAGAACGGATTATGCTGCGCGCCGACGGTGAACCAGGTTTCTGCCGCCAGTTTTTGCCAGTCCAGCCGCCGCGCCGTCGCCTGCGGATGGGTGCGCGCTAGCGCCAGCTTGAAGCAATAGTCGCGCATGGTGATGGTAGTCAGCTGGCGCGGCGGCGTGCCTTCCCACGGCCAGTGCAGCGCCAAGTCCAACTCTCCGGCCAGCAAGGCTGCGCGCTGCTGCATGGAGGGCAGCATCACCGGCTCCAGCCGCACGGCGGGGAAAGCCGCCCCAAAACGGCGCAGCAGGCGGATGATGTCCTGATTATAGGGCGCCGTGCTCATCATGCCCAGGCGCAAAACGCCGCCCTGCCCCGTGGCCGCCTGCCGCGCGCTCACGACAGCCGCATGGGCGGCCGTCAGCACGTCGCGCGCGGCGGGCAGCAAGGCCTGTCCGGCTTCCGTGAGAGCGATGTTGCGCTTGTCGCGCACGAACAGGCGCGCGCCCACCATCGTCTCAAGGTCTTTGATTTGCGCGCTCAGCGGCGGCTGCGCCATGTTGAGCAGCGCAGCGGCCTTGCTGAAGCCGCCCTGCTCCGCCACAGCCACGAAATAGCGGAGGTGCCGCAAATCCAGCCCGCGTAGCGTAATGCTATTGATAGTTTTCATGTATAATAGACTAACAAAACAAATATTTTATGTATAGCTGTGTTTGCGGCATTATTCCGCCATTCGCTCTATGAGGTTGTATGGAAACGATTATCGCCAATATGTTGCCGGTGCTGGCCGCCGGCTGCGGCGGCTGGCTGCTGGCGCGGCGGATGCCGATTGACCTGCGGAGCCTGGGCTGCTGCGTCATCTACTTCATCGCCCCTATCGTCAATTTCGATGCGGTGATGAATGCTCCGGCCACGGCGGCGATGGTCGCGTTGCCGGTCGCTGCTTTTATCATTGGTGGCGCCAACAGCGTGCTGACCTATGCCTGGACGCGACGCGCGCTGCCGGCGCCGGAAGCCTGCCTCACCGCTTCGTCCGCCAGTTCTGCCAACACGCTGTATTACGGCTTAGGCCTCGCGGTGGCCCTGTTGCCGCCACCCATGCTGGCGGCGTATCTGCTGGCCGCCATCGGCTTTTCAGTATCGGAAAGCCTGTTCGGTTATTTTTTCCTGGCGCGCACCGGCTTCAGCTGGCAACAGGCGTTGCGCCGCGTGGCGCGGCTGCCGGTGCTGTATGCCGTAGCGCTCGGCATCGCCTGCCGTCTGACGGCGTTAGAAAACCCCGCTTTTCTGGCGCCACTCGCCGCTTATAGTCGTGGTGCGCTGATCCTCACCGGTTCCCTGATCCTCGGCGTCGCCCTGGGGCAAGAACGCCTGCAGCGCTTGCCGCTCAGCCTTATCGGCGCCATTCTGGCCAGCCGCCATGTTACCTTCGCGGCGCTGGCCGGCGCGCTGCTGTGGCTGGACAGCCTGACCGCCCAGCTCATCGATCCAGGCTATCATCCGCTCTTTCTCCTGTTTGCGCTCATGCCCATCGCCAACAACACGCTGACCTTCGCCGCCACGCTACAGCTGCCTACCGGCCGCATCGGCAGCGCCATCATCGTTAGCAATCTGTTAGCATTTGCTGCCGTTTGCGCGCTGTTCGCGGCCGTGCCGGCCGAGCGGCTCTTTGGCTCATGAGGCGAAAGCGTGAAAGTAAGTTTTCGGTAAGGACAATATCCTAGATTGGCACGTCTAGTCTTTTGTCCTGCCGGAATGCTCATGACCGACGAACCTGAAGAAATCGTTGACTATTGGTATCGCGAGGTCGGGCCGGCGCAATGGTTCAAGGCCGATGCCAAGCGCGATGCCGAGCTGAAAAAACGCTATGCCGAGCTTTATGAGCGCGCCGCCAATGGCGGGTTAACGGAATGGGAAACCACGCCCACCGGCATGTTGGCGCTGATGCTATTGCTGGATCAATTCCCGCGCCACATGTTCCGCGACACGCCCAAGGCCTTCGCCACCGACGACATGGCGCTGGAGCTGGCGCGCATGGCCATCATCAGGCATTTTGATGACCGGATCGATGCGGCGTTCAAGCTGTGCTTCTATCTGCCCTTCGCCCATGCCGAGAATATGGGCGACCAGCGGCTGGCGATTTTCTATATCCGCGAGCGCACCAAGAACCCCGCCTGGCTGGATTATGCCGAAGTTTGCTACAATACCGTGCAGAAGTTTGACCGCTTTCCCGAGCGCAACAAAATCCTCGGCCGCGCCTCCAGCAAGGCGGAAGAAGATTTTCTTGCCAAGCGCCAACTGGCCAAAGCCGGTTGATTTCTTCGCGCTACTGCCCTAACCTTATTGCCATACTTCGCGGCATTTGACGGCAGCTTGCACCGCGTCACCAAAGCTAAAAGCATGATGGGTCGGCCGCCGTCCCCGTCGGCAGCGAGCGCGCTATGCCTATCATCGTCCCTGATACCCTGCCCGCCAAGGAACACCTGGAAAAAGACGGCGTGGGGATGATCGGCACCCGCCGCGCCCAGCACCAGGATATCCGCCCGCTGGAAATTGCCCTACTCAACCTGATGCCCAACAAGCAGGAGACGGAGCTGCAACTGCTGCGCCTGCTGGGGCATTCACCGCTGCAAATCAACCTCACGCTGCTGATGACCGGCAGCTATACCTCCAAACACACGGAGAAGAGCCACCTCAACCAGTTTTACTTGACGTGGGAAGAGGTGAAGGAACGGAATTTCGACGGCCTCCTCGTCACCGGCGCACCCATCGGCCATTTGGCTTATGAAGAGATTCAATATTGGCCGGAGCTGCAGACGATTTATGACTGGACGCAGCAGCATGTGATGTCCACCTTCAATCTCTGTTGGGCGGCCATGGCGGCGCTGCATCATTTCCACCAAGTGCCGAAGCACAAATTGCCGCAAAAGCTATTCGGCGTCTTTCTGCATGAAATCCACCAATATGAATGCGGGCTGCTGCGCGGCTTTGACGATGATTTCATGGTGCCCGTCTCCCGCCACACGGAAATACGCGCCGCTGATTTGCCCCAGAATGCTGGGTTGGAAGTGCTGGCCTCGTCGCCGGAGGCCGGCCTATGCCTGATCCGCGACGTGCCGAAGCGGCAGGTTTATATGATCAACCATCTGGAATATGACCGATGGACGCTCGACCGTGAATATCGCCGCGACATCGCGGCGGATAAGCCCATCAACGTGCCGCAAAATTATTATGCGGAGAACGACCCCACACGGCGGCCGCGCCACACCTGGCGCAGCCTGGGCTATCTGCTGTTCAACAACTGGCTCAGCGAGATTTACCGCGACACGCCCTATGACCTGGACAGTCTGCCTGACTTCCTGGCAAAATGGCAACCAGGCATGAGCAGCGGTGCTGGTTGATGGCGCCTACAGCCAATGGGAGAAAAGATGCGGTTATTTCTGAGTTTGGCAATGGTGCTGTCCCTGCTTGCCACGGCGCCAGCCCTGGCGAATAAGGCGCCGCCCCTGCCCGCCGGCATTCAGGCGCAGGCCGTGCAGCCGCTGAAGGTGCTGGGTGGCGCCACTTATCGTAAATTCGGCTTTCGTGTCTATCACGTCGCGCTCTGGGTGCCGGGCGCACGCTGGGATACTGCGCAACCTTATGCGCTCCAGCTAACCTACCGCCGCGACCTCTCCAAAGACACGCTGGTAGACGGCATCATGGATGGCATCCGCGAGCAGGAACAAGCCGACGACGCGACGCTGCAACGCTGGGAAACGGCGATGAACGCCGCGCTGACGGATGTCAACGAAGGCGACACGATCACCGGCCTCGCCGTGCCTGGCAAAAGCGCCCTGCTGTTTCTCAACGGCAAGCAGATCATGACAATCGAGGATAAAGGTTTGAGCGACGCTTTCTTCGCCGTCTGGCTGGGTAAGACGGCGGATGAGGATATGCGCGAAAAGCTGTTAAGCCAAAAAGGCTAGCAGCCAGACTGGCTAATTCGGTTTGCCACGATTTAAGAATGACTATCATAATCATTGACGCTCGTGACATCGCGCCCTATACTCGAAAGCCTTCTGCCGCTTCGGAGTATCCCCCATGCCCACCGCCCCTTCGCCAGCATTGCGCATCGGCCACCTGCGACTTTTATTGCTGAGCGCAGCAGCGCTGAGCGCCGCGCCGGCCATGGCGGCCACGGAACAGCAACCGAAAATTCTGGAACGCGTCACGGTCATCGGCACGGAAGAGGTGCGGGCGGCGATTCCGGGTGCGGCGACCATCGTCGGCGCCAAAGCGTTGGAAACCCACGGCTACACCGATATTCATCGCGCCTTGCAAGAAGTGCCGGGTGTGACGGTGCAGGAAGAGGATGGTTATGGGCTGCGCCCCAATATCGCCATCCGTGGCGGCCGCTCCAATCGCAGCGCTGATCTGACGCTGATGGAAGACAGTGTCCTGGCGGCGCCCGCGCCCTATGCCGCGCCGGAAGCCTATTATTTCCCCCAGCTTGACCGCATGGAGTCGTTGGAAGTCATCAAGGGCACCGGCGCCGTCAAATATGGGCCGCGCACGACCAACGGCGTCCTCAACCTCGTCACCAAGCCCATCCCGACGGACAAGCAGGCCGCGCTGACCAGCGAATTCGGCAGCCATGGCAGCATCCGCACCGGCCTGACCGGCGGCGCCAGTTTTGACCAGGTCGGCTTCTTGCTCAACGCCGTGCATAAGGAGACAGACGGCTTCAAGGAAATAGACTTCATCGGCGGCGACACGGGCTATAGCACGCAGGACATAATGGGCAAATTGCGGCTCAACACCGACGCCGGCGCCAGCCGCTATCAGGAGATTGAGCTGAAGCTCGGCGGCTATCTCGAACGCTCCAACGAAACCTATCTCGGCCTGACCGACGCGGATTTTGCCGCCAACGCCAACCGCCGCTATGCCGCCAGCCAGCTGGATGAAATGAATGTCGAGGCGCGGCAACTGGCCGCCACGCATTACATCGAACTAGCGCCGCAATGGAAACTGACCACATCGCTTTACCGCAACGAGATTGAGCGCTCCTGGTATCGGCTCAACAGCGTAAGCCTCGCGGGCGTCAGCCGCGGCATCAGCGCCATCTTTGATAATCAAACGGCCAACGCGGCCTATCTCGCTGCACTGAAATCTGCCAACACCAGCGGCGGCACCTTTACCATCCGCGATAATAATCGGGAATACCGTGCCTTCGGCGCGCAGTCCGTGCTGGCAACGCAATTTGCCCTGGGAACTACTGACAACCGGCTGGAAATGGGCTTCCGCTATCATACGGACGAGGAAGACCGCTTCCAGCGCGATGACCGTTTTGACCTGGTTGATGGCCGCGCCGTGCTGGTCAGCACTGGTGCGCCTGGCGCCGCTGGCAACCGCATCCAGTCGGCCGCCGCCTGGAGCGGCTTTGTGCAGCATGAATTGCGCTGGGGCGGCTGGAGCGTCACGCCAGGCGTGCGCTTTGAACATATCAATCTGAAGCGCGAGGATTTCGGCAGCAGCGACCCGCAGCGCACCGGCGCCAACCTGGCCGTGTTTGAAAATGACTTGAATGTCTGGATACCTGGGATTGGCGTGAGTTATGCCGTCACCGACGCCTTGCGGCTGCTGGCCGGCGTGCATAAGGGTTTTGCCCCGCCTGGCGTGCCCGGCAACGCCAACGATGCGGCCTTCACCCGCGAGGAAGCAAGCATCAATTACGAACTCGGCACCCGCTATGCCGCCGGCAACTGGAACGGCGAGCTGTTCTTCTTCCTGACGGATTACGACAATCTGCTGGGGCGCGACACGCTGTCTTCCGGCGGCGCCGGCACCGGCGACGCGTTCAACGGCGGCAAGGTGGAGGTCAAGGGGCTGGAAGCCAGCGCCGGTTACAACGCGGCGGCGCTGGTCGGTCTGGCGCCGGCCTATCGGCTGCCTTTGACCGCCACTTACACTTTCACGGAAGGCGAGTTCCAAAGCAGCTTTGCCAGCAGCTTCGAGGAGTGGGGCAATGTCACCGCCGGCGACCAGCTGCCTTATCTGCCGCGCCACCAACTGGCTTTGTCCGCCGGCTTTGAGGCGCCGCAATGGCAAGTCACCGTCACGGGCCGCTTCACGGACGATATGCGGACGCGCGCCGGCCGCGGCGCGATTCCCAATGAGCGACGCGTTGCCGCCCACTGGATCGTGGATGTGGCCGGCGAATATCGCTTCAATGATCACGTCAAAGCCTTCGCCACCATGAAGAATCTGTTGGACGAGACTTATATCGCCGCGCGCCGCCCGGCCGGCGTGCGTCCGGGCTTGCCGCTCACCGCGCTGGTGGGCGCCAAACTGTCCTTGTGGTGATGATTCCCGCGCCGGATGCTCTGCGCTTGCAGTTGCCCGCCCTGGCGGGTTCGCTGGCGCTGCATCTGGCGTTGGCCATCATGTTGGGCAGTTGGGCGTGGCGCGTGACAGCTCCGGTAACGCCACCGGTCATCAGCTTCGCCTTCCTGCCGGCGTCGTCGCCGGTGGCCGTTCCGGACATTGCACCGCTGGCGCTGGCTGAACCGCTGGTGACTGAACCGCTGTTGGCGCGGGCACCGACGGAGACTCCAGTGACGCCAGCCGCGCCGGAAGCCGTGGTGGTGGCGCGCAAACAGACCGCGACGCCACGGCAGCAACAGCGCAAAAAGACTGTCGCGGCAGAGGCTGCGCCACAATCGGCGCCAGCGACGCCGACTGTGGCTGCACCGGCATCCGCCATCGTCGCGCCGCCAGTTTTTGATGCGGACTATCTGCGCAATCCGCCGCCGGACTATCCGGCCGCCGCGCGGCGCCGCCGCTTAACCGGTGAAGTTATATTGTCCGTGCTGGTGTCGGCGGCAGGGTCGCCGCAAAGCGTGGCGGTGGCGACCAGCAGCGGCCACGACATTCTGGACACCGCAGCGCGCGCGGCGGTGCTGCAATGGCGGTTTGTGCCCGCACAGTCCGGCGGCGCGCCTGTCCCCGCCAGTGTGCTGGTGCCGATAAATTTCCAACTGCGTTAGGATTCAAGAGAAGCGGCTAAGCCAGCCGAAGTGGCTTCGTTACTTCAACGTCAGCTGCAATCGACAAATACTTCGCTCTTCATAGGACTTATTTACTGCGACGATAGTTTCCAGAAACTTGCTGGCAATGTCCGGCAAGCGCGCTGCGAAAGCCACATAATCAGTGATGATGATTTCCAAGCAATGATGATTTTCAACATACAAGTCTGACGGATTATTTTCTTCTTGGTCGTCCCAGTAGCGCCCGTGATAAAAATAATCGAGGCATTGAAACAGCGACTCCCAATCGCGGCCATAGCTGCTGTGCAGCTTGAAGGTCTGTTGGCATTGGTCGTGAAAACTGGATAAATCCGTCACCGCTGCGGCGTTAAAAGTCACCTCAAGCTCTTCATGGTCATAGACATCGAAGCCGATTTCAAGCTCGCGCTCCGCCAGCCGACGCATCGTTGCAGGCTGAAGCTCAAAACCGTCATTACCGCTTTTCATGAACAGGCCGCAGAAGAAATTGACTTCAAAGCGAGCAAGAATCTGCTCCCGCCAGACATTCAGGTCAGGGTTGATTTGATCCAGGATATAATTGATTTGAGCCTCTAAATCTTCTGGTTCAGCGTCTTCTGCGTCTAGCAACCAACCTCCAAACCGCCAACAGTGTTTGGAACCTGGTCTGCGTGGTTGGCCTTTCAGATAAGCCATAGTTGGAGTGCAGCCCAAGATTTGCGTGACTTCATCCGGCACCAAATCATCGCCAAAAATGCGTAAGGACGCCGTGGAATGATCAAACGCGCCCATCAAGCGCCTCCCCTAAACCCCTGCGCCACCACATAGGTCTCGGCGGATTCT
>CAZBSB010000045.1:0-13178 GCA_964494535.1 uncultured Rhodospirillales bacterium | reverse complement strand
TGGCGTCTTGGGTTCTGCCCGTCAGGATTTCGTTGCCGATGATCAGAACGGCGGCGGTAGGGTTGCTCATGCGCGCGGCACGGCTCTATTCACGCCGCAGCCTGCACGGCGGCGTCGCCGCTGATTTCCGCCAGCAACGCGTCCACCCATGTCTGCAAGGCCACGCCGCCTTGCGCGGTCAAAACCTCGCCGTCATTGACGACGACATCATCGGCGATCTTCATTTGTGCCGCCGTAATTTCAGCTGCCAGGGTGGACGGCGCAGCGACATTATGCCCGGCGGAACGTGCCGCCAGACTCAGCAGTGCCACGCCCTCGCCGATCGCGGCAATGGTCTTGCCGGCGTCAAAAAAGTGGTTGACGATGCGGCGGGTATGCAGATTTTGCTTCAGTTTCGTCATGGCGCGCTCACCGCCGGGCAGCACCAGGAAATCGAAATCCGACCCCAGCACTTCCCCGATGCCGCGATCCACCGGAAAATAATGTCCCCAGGCCGCATCATGCCAACTGTTAACCAGACCTTGCTCCGGCGCTGCGGTGCAAAACTTAACACCGGCCTTGGTCAAGCCCCGCTGTACTTCGGTCAATTGAACTTCATCAACACCATTTGCCACCAGAATCAAGACTGACCTACCAGCTTGGGGATTTGACATGCGCGAACTCCTTAAAGGGTGGAAACACAGCGCCGGCGCCGAAAGCCGGAGCGAGACGCGATCCGGAGCGGCCAAGGCAGCATTTTTGTGTGCAGCGCTTATAATCCCATGCTATGGAATATGCAAATAAAACTTTAGTTTCAAACCTATAGAGCCATGAACGCTTTGCATTCATATTGTGTTCGCTTGGGCTCACGGAATATGGACGCAAAGCGTTCATAGCTCTATATCATTTAGAACGAGCAGATTCACGCGTTCAAATAATCCCATTTGAACGCGATCTGCTCTGGCGGAATCACCATGCCTGTACTGCAAACCAAGCTCAATGAAACCCAGCCGGATGCCTTGTTTGACTTCACGCACGGCATTCCTCAAGACCAGCGCCTAGCGCGCCAGGAGGTCGCGGTGCAGCGCGCCTGGCTGCATGGGTTGGCGGCTTTGCCGGGCATGTTCAAGCCCTCCGATGTGAAAAAGATCGAAGCCGCGCTGCAAGAGGCGCTGCAATCAATCTTGGCTGGCACCTTTGCTTGGACGGTGCGGGATGAAGACATCCATATGCATTTGGAGCGTTATGTCACGGAGCGTTGCGGCGACCTGGGCAAGAAAATGCACGCCGGCCGTTCGCGCAACGATCTGATAGCCACGACGCTGCGCCTCTATGTGCACGATGAGTTGACGTTACTGGCGGACAAACTGCGGCTCTTGCTCGTGGCGCTGGCGGATTTGGCGGAACGGCAGATTGACGTCATTGTGCCCGGCGCCACGCATTTGCAGCACGGCCAGCCCGTGCGCCTGGCGCATGTGCTGCTGGGCCACGCCGAAGGTTTTCGCCGCGATCTTGATCGGTTGCTGAGTGCCGCTCAGTCCGCTGTAGCAGTGATGCCGCTGGGTGCTGCCGCGCTCGCCGGGACGCCCTTGCCCATCAACCTCAAAGCCATCGCACAGGAACTGGGCTTCGCCACGCCGCCACGTAATTCCTATGACGCCGTCGGCGACCGCGACTTCATGCTGGAAGCCCTGAGCGCCATCGCACTGTTCGGCACGCATCTCAGCCGCTTGGCGGAAGACTGTGTTTATTGGGCGGCCACGCCGGTGGCGCTGCTCAAACTACCGAAAGCCTGGTCAACCGGCAGTTCCATCATGCCCAACAAGCGCAATCCCGACGTGGCGGAGCTGACGCGCGGCCGCGGGGCGCATCTCATCGGCGCGCTAATGGATGGGTTGTCGCTGGTTCGCACGGTGCCCACCAGCTATGGCAGCGATTTGCACGAAATGAAAAAGGTGCTGATGGCGGCGTTGGACGAAGCCAATGCCTGCCTGGATGTGTGGCCACCCTTCATTGCGGCGCTGCAATTTGATCCGGCGCGCGCCAGCCAGCTTTGCCAGCAAGGCCACATCCTCGCCACCGAGATTGCCGATGCGCTGGTCAGCGACGGGGCGGCGTTCCGCGATGCTTATAAAGCCGTCGCCGCCCTCGTGCAGCAGGCTGAAGCAGCCGGTGTTCAGGTGCATGAATTGCCGCTGGCGCACGTTAACCAGGTTTTGCGGGAGTGCAATCTTGCCGCGTGCAAGGATTACAGTTTTTCATGCCTAAAGGCAGTGGAGCGCCGCAACCAGCCGGGAGGCACAGCGCAAAAGCAAATCAAACTCGCGCTAACCAACTTGCGGCGTGCGGCCGGTAAGAGCGGCAAGTAAAAGAAACCCTTGGTCGGATTGCGGACATTTGCTAGCAAGCACCAGTAGGAGAGGTTGGTTATGGCGACGAACTGGGACAATTTTAAGTTTTGCGCGCAAGCGGTCGGCGCGGCGGCTCTGCCATTGCTGGCGCCGGTTGGACTCTATCTCCAGTCTGAGTTAGGAGCGCTGCGACCGCAGACGGCCATAACCACGCAACAATCACAGCGCGCCGCCACGGCGGTCACACCGGCAGCCAAAGCCTCTGCGGCGCAGGCAGTGTTGAAGCTATGAAGCGCGTTCTAGCCTATAGTGCAGCGGCGACGGCGTTGCTTGCTCCCATTCTGTTGAACGCACCTGTCGTCCATAAGTTGCTCGCCTTCACGGAGCGGCAGGGTCGCCATATAACCTCCAGCCTTTCTGGCGAGAGCAACGCGTCAGTCTCTACTCCGCAACGCCCCGCCGAAGTCCCGTCTACCAAACAGCGCCCACTGCAGGAATATCAACCCAGCAAATGACCTTTTTCCCTCTCGAAAAGTTCAAGGACAGTTTAGGATTGACGGTGTTAGTCTGAAATAGGCCTGCGCCCGGGAGCGGTGATTCATGCGTGTCTATGAATCTGATGATGTCAAAGTCTTGCCCGGCGATATCGTACGCGAGCAGGATTTTGTTATGCGCTTGCGCCATCTGCATCGTCAGGGCAAGCCATGCCGGGTCATCAATCTTGTGTTCAGTGCTTTGCCGGCGCTGATGGCCGATGTGGAAAAACGCGAGGCCATTCTGCGGCTTTTGACGCCGCTGATTCTCCGCGAAGGTGGCCAGGTGCATGTCATGAGTCTTGGCGACGTTTTCATTATCGCGCCGGATACCAGCAATATTCCAGCTTTGCTAGAACAGGCGCTTACTGCCCAAGATGGAAAGGCTGAACTGATCCATACCTACCGTCTGCCGGAAGATTATGCCGCCGTGCGCGAGCGCGGTAATCATTATATTGAAACGGCGCGCGCCGCGGCGCAGTTCGGCAGCGGCGAAGACAGCCCGGAAACCGCTTTGCTTGGCGAGCAAGTGCGCGGCACTCTCACCCCTTGGGCGCTTGACCAAATCGTCAAACTCTTTGCCAAAATTGATGTGCGCCGTTATGTGCGCGGCCAGGCGATTTATCGGCATAGCGCGGCGGGTTGGGAGATAGTCTCCACGGAATACTTCGTGAGCGTGGAGGACTTACGCCGCGAGCGGTTTCCACGGCTGGACATCCGCACGCCGGAGCGATTGTTCATGGAACTCTGCAGCGAACTTGACTATCGCCTGCTCAACACTTTTGCCGAACAGCCGGAGACACTGGCCGCCGGTGCCCTCAACCTTAATATCGCGGTTGAAAGCGTGATGGGCGCGCCGTTTGCTAAGTTCCTGCACACACTGCCGCCAGATAAACGCCAGCAAATGACGTTTGAAATCAATCGCGGTGAAATCCTGATGAATTTCGACGCCACGCGCGCCGCCATCGAAACATTACGGCGCGAAGGCTTCCAAGTGGCGCTGGACGCGCTGCATCCTGCCATGTTGCCGGTCTTGAACTGTAGCAATCTGAAACTTGACTGGATCAAACTGCGCGCCAGCAAAGATGTTCTCGGGCAGTTTGATCAGCCGGAAGTCAGAGAGGCACTGGAGCAATTAGACGCCGAAAAGATCATACTCTACCGCTGCGACCACGCTGCCGCGATTACGATAGGCCAAAAACTAAACATAGGACTTTTTCAAGGCTGGGCAGTGGATGACGCAGTTGCAACCTATCAGAAAGCAAACGCCTGATTATTTGATCTCAATTGCGCCGCGATAGCCTTGGGCATAACCGGTTTGGGCGTTAATTTGATCCATTCTCGCCTCAGCACCGCTTTTTGCCTGAGCGTCTGAGCCATACTCACCGCTTGCAAGACGCTGGGCGATAATCGCACTCTCTTTTGCCAAGCCCACCAGCATTGTTTTCCTGGCGAGCTCCGCAAGCTGCTCACTAGCCCTAGTGTAGGCGTCACCAGGCCCCCCACCCATGGGATTTACCTGCATGGGTCCCATCCTCGGGTCGCTCGGATTTTGTGACATGCCGGTCGAATTCACCAGCATATCGTTGAGAGCCGATCCGGACGTGGTGCGCGGCGTCACGTCATTCGTGGCAAACTGTGACGTCATACCCGCTAAATCGTTGGCCATGGTGTTCTCCGTCCTCGCGACGACGCGCGTGATGATTAAAAACACTTAACTTATAGCATGAATGACACCCGCAAACAAGCGGCGAACGGGAACGTGCCAACCGTGCCGATAACAGCTTGTAAAAACAGAGTTCCTAGGCTGTCGGCGAGAACTTGGCTTGTCATCAGCAGTGCTGATAGCCGTGTGTCTGCCGCGCCGGAATATAAGTTGCACAGCAGGCTGCTGGGGCGTAAGGCAACCAATTCATACAGATAGGGTATCTCCCCGCATGTTTGCTGAAATCGCAGCACAACCCGTTATTGCCGTCTTTTTGCTCGGCGCGTTTATCATGGTTGGGAGTTTTGCCGGTATGTTGGCCGGGTTGTTCGGCGTTGGCGGCGGGATTATCCTGGTGCCGGCCATCAGCACGGCGCTGCAACTTCTTGGTGTGCCGGTCAGCGATGCCATGCGCGTCGCGGTGGCGACATCGCTGGCCACCATCATCCCTACCTCGCTCACCTCGCTCAGCGCGCATCATCGCCGCGGCAATATTCAGTGGGATTTGCTGAAGCGCTGGATTCCCCTGTTGGTTATCGGCGCGCTGCTGGGCGGCTGGCTGGCGCAATTTCTCAACGGCAAAATCCTGAGTTTCTGTTTCAGCTTCCTGCTGCTGTATATGGCGTGGCTGCAATTTCGCCCGCGCCAGGAAAACGAAACTGCTGCGGCTCAGCGCATCGCGCCGCCACTCCAACGGCTATTGGCGCTGGCCATTGGTTGCAGTTCAGCCATGCTGGGCATTGGCGGCGGCGTTATCGGTGTGCCCACGCTCTGCGCTGTCGGTCTGCCGCTAAAGCGCGCCATCGGCACTGCCTCGGCCTTCGGCATCACCATCGCCACGCCGGCGGTGGTCGGATACCTGTTGGCAAACCCGCCAACCGCAATTCCGCTGGGCGGCACGGCTGGTTTGATACATCCGTTGATTTTTCTGATGCTCGTGCCAGGCGCTTTGGCCGGCGCGCCGTTGGGTGTCAGGTTGGCACATCGTTTGCCGGTTGGGCAACTGCGCCGCGCCTTCGCCGTGCTACTGCTCGTGCTGGGAAGTAAGATGCTGTATTCCAGCTTGAGCTGATTCAAAACGTGCGCCAGGCTTCGGCAGTCTTGGCGCGTCCATAGAGCGCGACATGCAGCGCCAGCATCACCGCCAGCATCAGCAAAGCCGCCCAGACGGTGTCAGACAAAAAATGTGCGCCCATCATGATGCGGTTGCCGCCCAGCACCACGCCGGCCGCTGTGCCGCTCCAAAACAGCAAACGCTGGCGGCGCGCCACCACCAAAGCCGGCGCCGCCAGCATGAACCCCAATGAACCATCACCATTCACGAAAGAGCAATTCTTGGTGCATTGGTTGCTCGGCAACCAATAAGGCTTAAACGCCGCCTTCCCGCCAAATTCGGTAATCTGCGCCGGCCGCGCCCTGCCCCACATATCCTTAAAGACGGTATTGGCAACCAAACCCGGCCCCAACACCAAACAAGCCAGCAGCAGCAACCACGGTTTCCCGTCGCGGCGGCGACTCCATTGCACCAAGCAACCCAGCGCAAGAATGCCGAAGAGTATTTTCGGCGGCCAGCCGGTCGCCATTTCATGCAGCGCGATATTGAATATGTTGCCACGCGCCGGAAACTGCGCGCCGTTATAAAATTGAGCTGTGACGACAATATCCAGCGCCGGCCACAGCGCCGTCGCCAACGCAACGGCCAGCAAAACGCCGAGCCAGAAATATTTGAGAACTGCCATACGCCTCTTTAGCGCAAGCGGATGATGATATCCACCTGTGCAATGGTGCGGCCGGCAGGCGGCAGCGGCAACTGCTCGACTTTCACGGCCGCGGATGCCACATCCGTCAACTGACCGGTTTGCGTATCATAGAAATGATGGTGCGCTCCCGTGTGCGTGTCGAAATACACACAGCCCGCATCCACCGTCACCTGCCGCAGCAGCCCCGCTGCCGTGAATTGGTGGAGATTATTATAGACCGTGGCCAGTGCCATCGGCACACCCTGCTGCTTGGCGGCGTCGTACATTTGCTCGGCCGTCACATGCTTGTCGCAGCCATCAAACAGCAGCCGCGCCAGTTGCTGCCGCTGCCGCGTCGGCCGCACACCGGCATGGCGCAGCAGCGCCGCAACGTCAATCGGCGCATCGCCAGGCGGCGTGGATATGGTAGGCCGTTTCGCCATCGGTGACAGTGTTTCCTCGTATCTGGCTGCATCGCAACTTGCTGCCGGCCAAACAAGCGATTAAGTTACCGCATTTACACGGTTAAGCGCAAGTCACGGTCAAGGTTAATCCGGCATGATTGGCAAACTCATCGGCGGCGGGCTGGGGCTCATGTTCGGCCATGTTCCCGGGCTGATTCTGGGGCTGGCGGCCGGCCATGTTTATGACAGCCGCAAGCACGAGCAGGAGGAATTCCTGCGCCAGGCGCAGCAGGCCGGTGTGAATATCGGCGGCAATATGGATCAGGTCGCCTTCACGGTCGGCGTGGTCATTCTGGGCGCCAAAATGGCCAAGGTGGACGGCCATGTCAGCCGCAGCGAGATTGAGACCTTTAAGCGCGTCTTCAGCATACCGCCGGAGCAAGAAACGCAGCTTGGCATCCTGTTCGACCAAGCCAAGCAGGACGTCGCCGGCTATGAGCCGACGGCGGCGCAGCTGGGTCGCGTTTTTCGCAACCGGCCGGCGGTGCTGGAAGAGCTGCTGACCGGCCTGATGCTCATCGCGGCAGCGGATGGCACCGGCATCGGCGAGGCCGAAGATTTTTTCCTGCGCGATGTCGCCCGCATCTTCGGCTTCGGTCCCTATGAGTTCCGGCTCATCGCGGCGCGCAGCGGCGCCTATGCCACGCGCACGCAGGAGGAACCGCGCCACGACCCTTGGCAACAACGACAACAATCACGGCAAGAGCAAAGCCAATGGCAGCAACGGCAACAACAGCAGCAAAGACAGCAGCGGCCGCAAGCCAAGACCATGCCGCCCGATCCCTATGCCATTCTGGGCGTCAAGCCGGAAAGCACGCCGGAAGAGATCAAGAAAGCCTATCGCAAATTGATGGTCGAGCATCACCCTGACAAGCTGGTGGCCGCCGGCATGGCGCCGGAATTCGTGGCCGTGGCGACGGAGAAGATCAAGCGCATCAACGCGGCCTATGAAGAAGTGTGCAAACTCAAGGGCATTCGATGACGGCGGTGATACTGCAATCCCCCTCCCCCAACCGCAATGCGCGTGCCGCCGGCAAAAGCATTCGCTACGTCATCCTGCATTATACCGGAATGCCGGAGCCGGACGCGTCACGCGCCTGGCTCTGCGACCCCAAAAGCGAAGTGAGCGCGCATTACCTCATCGAGCGCACAGGACAGACCTGGCAGCTGGTAGCGGAAACCGACCGCGCCTGGCACGCCGGCGTTTCATTCTGGCAAGGCGAAACGGACATGAACAGCGTTTCAGTAGGCATCGAGCTGGTGAATCGCGGCCATCAGTGGGGCTATCAGGATTTTCCTGCCGCACAAATTGCAGCCTGCGCTGAATTGGTGCGCGGCATCATGCAGCGCCACACCATCCCGCCGCGCAATATCCTCGGGCACAGCGATATCGCGCCCCAGCGCAAGGAAGACCCGGGCGAATTATTTCCATGGCAAGAATTGGCCAAGCAAGGCATCGGGTTCTGGCCGGAAGAAAATGCGAAGGCGAATGCGAACGCGCCAACGCTCAGCCTGACAGATGCCCGCGCCCTGCTGCGCCGCGTCGGCTATGACTGCCCGCAGGATGGCGAATATGACATGACGCTACGCCGTGTGCTGCTGGCCTTCCAACGCCACTGGCTCCCCCACCACCTCTCCGGCCTCGCCGACACCAAAACCACCACACGCCTACGCTCCGTCGCGGCGCATTAGAACCAAAACCCCTTTTTGCGGTTACGTTCTACCTTGAATACCAGGTATTTTTGAAATTTTTCACTGAAACTAACGCCGGCCGCCGAAAGCGATATATTCGTCGAAATAATACAGCACATTCTCATAGATGGCGCGCTTGAAGGGCACGGCATAATTCAGCACGGCTTCCGGCGTCTTCCAGTCATAGTCGTTGAACTCCGGCCGTTCGCCGGGTGCCAGCGATCGGTTAAGATGGATATCGCTGTTGTCACCTAAAAAGCGCAGCAGAAACCACAGCTGTGACTGGCCGCGGAATTTCCCGCCGTAAATCTTGTTACGAGCATGTTCGGGGAAATCATAGGTCAGCGGGCGCGGATAGCTGGCGACCAGTTCAGCCTTGCGGGTGCCGATTTCTTCCTGCAACTCGCGCCACAACGCATCGGCAGCATTTTCGCCGGGGTCAATGCCGCCTTGCGGCATTTGCCAACCATCATCCGGGTTGGTTTGATCGGTGCGCTTGCCCACAAAGACCCGGCCGGCATCATTGACCAGCACGATGCCTATATTCGGCCGATAACCAAGAACCGAGCCGCCGTTTCCGGGTTCAACCGCCGCATGATGGTCGCGTTGTTCAAGCATCACAGCGGCTCGTAACTATTGCCTCGTTTGCTTCCAAGAAAAGATGCCGGCAAAAAAGGCGTGATGCGGCCGATGATTTGCGAAAAACTGGCCAGCGCCTGACGATAGAGCGGTTGCTTATAAGGCGCTGAAAGATTGAGAAAATCATTCGGTTCAAACCAATTATAGTTTTTAAAGGCCGGCTGGCTTTCGCCATCTTCCGGGCGCGAAATGTCAATTTTGCCACCTTGATAACGCATTAACACCGGCGTCAGGATTTGCCCACGATATTTATCGTTGCCGCCTGGTGCAAAATCCAACCGGCATGGCTTGGAGGCCATGGCAATGACAGCGGCCTTTACGTCAGCGCCAGCCTCTTCGCGCAACTCACGCATGGCTGCTTGAATCTGGCTTTCCTGCCCGGTGACGCGGCCACGTTGCAAAAATTGCTGAATGCCGCCTTGCGGCAATTGCCAACTCGTCATCTCGCCGGGCGGGGCATTGCGCTCACCGGCAAATATATCGCCGGTGGCATTGAACAGCACCAACAGCACCCCCAGGCGATAAGGCGCCTTGCCGTCCATGGGGTCAAAAATTGCTGTCCGCTTCTCAAACATTATAACTGCTTGTTTAACACAGCCGAAAAAGGCGCCAACATAATACCAAGTTCCGGCAATCCAGGCAACCAGCGGTGCAACCGGTCAACCACGAGAGGCGAGGCATAAACCAAACATATAGTGGCGCCGTGCTGCCGCGCCTTGGCTTCAACCTGCGCCAGAATACCGTCAATTTCTTCAACTGTCATATCCGCTTGAATAACCAAATCGGCGGCAGCAATCGGTTGCCGCTCCTGCCCGACCAGATCAACCAACGACGCGCGCCCGCCCAGGCGAGCATCAAACAAGGCCAGTCCCCGCTGGCGGCTTTCATTAAGCAAAAGTTTAGCCGATTTTGGCTCGCTGAGATAACGCTCGCCAGTCAAGGTGGTGAGGCCAAGATAACCGCTGCCCAAACTCATAAAATGGCGCAGTCGCCGGGTGTTTTCGTTGGTGGAAAGATTGGTCAGCAGCGTATCCGGCCCAGGATCACTCTGCGGATAATCGAAAGGTTCCGTTGGCAGCGCCAGCAAAGTCTCATGCCCCGCTTCACGCGCCTGCTGCAAAATCTCCCGTGTGCTATTCGCCTGCGCGTCAATAACCAAGGTCACAGCCCCAGGCAATCTTTCGATCGCTTCGTTGGTCAAGGCTCTGCCGGCGCCCAGGCCGGCGATCATCATCACGACCTTCGCGCTGGCGCCCCCGGCCAATGCCGGTCTGGCATAGGCTTGCCAGGGCGCCCGGCCATCACTGGCCATCTTGGGCAATACGCTTTCCTCGCCAAAAGGCTCCGCCAGTTCGGCAATCGGCGCCGGTTCAAGGGTGACTTTGTTATCCGCCGGCAGCGCCTGCTGCACCACGGTCTTGATCGCGGGTGCTGGAGCATCACGAACCGTGGCGGCAGGCGGGTGCGGCACACTGCCGGGCGGCGTTGCCGCCGCCACTTGCGCGGAAGCCAGCGCCTCCTGCAAGGCGCGGTCAGCTTCGTGCCGGGAACGGACGCTAAATTTTTCGTTGCCGCTCTCAGGCGGCGGCAGGAGGGCAAGCGCCAGCACAACCACCAACCCCGCCGTCATCATCATGACGGCGAAGGTTGGTATTCTTACGCGCAGCGCTCCTGACATGCCTCACGGATTGGTTTTGGTGTTTTTGCGTTCATAGAGCGCAATGCCGCGCAGCAGGTCATAAGCATGAACCAGCTGGTTGTCATAGGGCTCCGCTTTCTTTTCGGTCGGTTTCTCCGCGCCCTTGCCGTCGCCCCCCTTGCCATCACTTTTATCTTCCGGCTTGTTCTGTTTGTCGTCATTGCCCGCGGGATCGTCCTTGGCGGGAGCCGGCGCGACTTTTTTATCCGCATCATCCTTGCTGCCATTGGGGTTGGCCAGCGCGCCCTTCATATCGGCTTCGCTGACGCCTTTAGGAGGCGCCACCTCTTCCAACTTCGCGGCGTTGACCACGATGTCCGGCTCGATGCCGAGTTTCTGAATCGAACGGCCAAGCGGCGTGTAATAAAGCTGGGTGGTCAGCTTCATGGCGCCGGAGCCGGGCACGGGGATGACCGTCTGCACGGAACCTTTGCCATAACTCTTGGTGCCAACCACGATGGCGCGGCCATGATCCTGCAACGCTCCCGCCACGATTTCCGAGGCCGAGGCCGAACCGGTGTTGATCAGCACCACCAGCGGCTTCTTGCCGGTCTTGTCGCCGCCCTTGGCCTTATAGCTGGTATTATCCTCGCTACGCCGGCCGCGGGTGGAAACCACCTCCACCCCATCCGGCAGGAAAGTGCTGGAGACGGAAACCGCCTGCTCCAGCAACCCGCCGGGGTTGTTGCGGAGGTCAATGACGTAGCCGATCAGCTTATCTCCGAGTTTCTTCTGCAATTCCTCCAGGGCTTTGTCCAGACCCACTTGCGTCTGGTCGTTGAAGGTCGTGATGCGGATATAGCCGATATCCTGTCCTTCGGTCTTTTGCCGCACGGACTGCACCTTAATCACGGCGCGCACCAACGGCACCTCGAAGGGTTGGCCACTCAGACCGCCGCGCCGCACGGTCAGCACCACCTTGGTGCCCGGCACGCCGCGCATCTGCTCCACGGCTTCCTGTAGCGTCATTTCCGCCACCAGCTTGCCATCGATATGGGTAATGAAGTCGCCAGGCTGCATTCCGGCATTGGCTGCCGGCGTGCCGTCAATCGGCGACATGACCTTGACGAGGCTGTTCTCCATCGTCACTTCCAGCCCCAGGCCGCCGAACTCGCCCTTGGTGCCGGTTTGCAATTCAGCATAGCTTTTGCGGTTCAGGAAGGCCGAGTGTGGATCGAGCGCGCTCAACATGCCGTTGATGGAGGATTCGATGAGTTTTTCGTCCGTGACCTCTTCCACATAATCGGCGCGCACCCGCTCCAGCACATCGGCGAACAGGCTCAGCTGCTTGAAGGTATCGGTGCTGCTGGCATCCAGCCGGTCGCTGCTTTTTTCCGCAGGTGGAGCAGAACGCTTGTCGGCTGGAGCTGTTTTCGGTGCCGCAGCGGGTGATTCGGCACAGGCCGGCACAGCCAGCAGCACGAGAAAGAGGGCGGAAGCCGTGGAAAAACGAAGCATCATCAGGCCTAAAGGTTCAGGAAAATTGAAGGATATAAGCGCGATATATTACCAAAGCGTCAAGGATTGACCAGCCCTATCCCCTTGCCGGCAAGTGGATTTTTTCGTAGCCAAACGCCTGGTTATTTGTGAAAAATTCCCACCAGTTCCAGATGGGTTGACCATAAAAACTGGTCAACGACGGCGACTCGACCCAGCTGATAACCGCCATCCCGCAACAGCTTGGCATCGCGGCAAAAACTATTGAGGTCGCAGCTGACGGCCACCGCCAAAGGCACGCTGCTGGTGGCCAATTGCCGCGCCTGCTGTTTGGCGCCGTCCCGCGGCGGGTCGAAGATAACGGCCTTAAACGGCTTGAGTTCATCGGCCGATAGCGGCTCCCGCGCCAGGTTGCGCGCCGCCACTTTGGAGCGCGGCCGGCCGGCCACCGCCTGCTGCAGGGCGGCAATCGCGGCGCCGTCGCCATCCACGGCGGTCATAGGGCGCGGCGGCAGCGACAAAGCGAAGGTGCCCAAACCACAAAACAAATCGGCGACCGGCGCCGCCGCACCGATCGCGCTGACCACGAGGCCGGTCAGCGCCGCCTCGCCTTCAACCGTGGCCTGCAGGAAGGCGCCGGGCGGAAACTCTACCCCGCCGTGCGCGAAGGTGGCGCGCAAAGGGTCGCGCTGCAGCATGATTTCATCGGCGCTGCGATCCCATTTGCGCCAACTGATGCGGGCGATGTTTTGCGCCTGCGCCAGGCTGGCGAGAATCTCCCGCTGGCGCAGCTGCGGTTCCGGCCCGCCGATGACGACCATGTCCGTGGCACCGTCCAGCCAGGTCAGACGAATATCTAATTCCTTGGCCTCGCCCAAATAGTCCGGCATCGCGGCGCGCAAGGATGGTAACAGCGCGGTCAGCTCCGGCCGCAGCACAT
>CAZBSB010000044.1:0-13390 GCA_964494535.1 uncultured Rhodospirillales bacterium | reverse complement strand
AAGTGCCGGTGGTCAACCCCGCGCAGCCCGATGCGTGCATCGCCGCGCTCGATAATCCCACTTATGCGCCGGAGCAGCAGGCGCCCAACAGCGTCGCGGGCAGTGCTTTGGAAAAAGGCAAGGCGCTGACGCAGGAAAAGGTCAAAGGTTTGACCGACAAATTGGAAAAAGCCGTCGGCGGCGACAAGGCGCCGCCCGCACTGAAAAACCTGCTGGGCGGCGAGAAATCGCCGCTCAAAGGCCTGTTCGGCGAGTAAAGGCGCGTGAAGCGCTTCTGGCAGCAGGCGGCGGTAGTGCCGCAACAGGGCGGCTTCGCGCTGGCGCTGGACGGCAAGCTGCGCCAGACGCCGGCGGGCAACCTGTATCTCTGCCCCACGCCAGCATTGGCCGAAGCGTTGGCACAAGAATGGCAACAGGTGCCCAAGGAATTTGACCCCCGCACAATGCCCATCACCCAACTGGTGGCGACGGCGCATGACATCACCGCGCCGGCACGTCCCGCCTGCATCGCCCGCATCATGGACTTCGCGGCGGGCGATCAATTGTGCTTCCGCGCCGCCCATCCCATCGCATTAGCACGTCGGCAGCAAGAACTATGGCAGCCCTATCTCGATTGGGCGCTCACGCAATTCGATGCTCTATTGCTGGTGACCGAAGGTCTGCAGCCGCCGGAACAGCCGCCACATTCTTTGCAGGCGCTACGCCGCGCCGTGGAGCAATATGACAACCTGACCCTCACGGCGTTGGAGCAGGCCTGCAGCGTCACCGGCTCCTTGCTGTTGGCGCTGGCCTTGGCGCAAGGCTGGCAGCCGGCACCGGCGGTGTTTCAAGCGGCGGAACTGGAAGCGCATTTCCAAACCGAACACTGGGGCGCCGACCCCGCCGCCGCCGCCCGCCTGGCGGCGATTGCAGCCGAACTAGAAACCTTGGAGCTCTTCTGCCGCCTGTGCCGGCGCGGATGATGACGATAGGAGAAAATTACTGGAGCTGATGCAATATGTCTTCTTACTTATTCGTCATCCCATTTACGAGTGCTGGAATGATAGGTCGTTGACTCGCCAAGCGTGGTGCCAAAGTAAACGTAATAGCCATTGTCGTCTTCAAGGCCATAATATATCGGCCCCTCCATCTTCTCTTCCACCCCAATGTCAGAGAGCGATGCGGGCAATTTTCCGTGTTGCAGTTTGTAACCCTCAATCTGCGCGATGATCTTGTTGCCTTCTTTTTTATTTGACCAATCAGAATACTCACCACCAGCAACGCAGCTTACCATCGGCAAGCCGAAAATCAGGAACAACCAGCCGCAGGCGTATAACAAACCTTGAAAGATCGCTTTGAAAACCGCTTTCATGGCTTTTCGTCGCTCCATGTTTTTGTTTTGCTGTCGTACGTGATGGACTCTCCAACACCGAAGTCACTGAACCATACAAGGTACTCATTGTCATCTTCAGTTGTATATTGTATCGGGGCATCCTCCTTATCTTCCAGCCCAATATCAGAAAGCGTGGCGGGCAGTTTTCCATGCTCCAATTTGTATTTCTCTACTAAGGCAATCACGTGGTGGCCGTCTTGCTTGGCTCGGAAGTTTCCGAGCGGCAGTAGGACGTATAGATAAATTAGTAACAGCAAAAACGGACTGGCCAGCAACGCCGCCATCCACGCCAGGAGATTCCTACTGTTAAACTTCATGGCACAAAGCGCTCAACTGATGTGGCGGCGTTTCGGTCAGGTGCTGCTTCAGCGGCCTTGCATTGTCACTACAAACCCTTGAACTATAGCCGGTAAACAGCCATGCCAGCAATCCAGCTCGCCACCTGTGTCGGCCGGAAAGCACCGAAAAAACTGAATAGTTGCGCTTTTCGGTGCCAGAATGTGGCTAACCATAGGAGAACACCGTGTCAGCCAAACATCATCACCGCATTGTACCTGTCATGGCGCATGAAATCGGCACCAACCCGAAGGCCAACGGCAGGGCGCTGACGCTCTGGCACCAGGCCAGCGAAATTTTCAGCCCGCAGCGCGGCTTCACCATCGGCCATATCCGCCTGGAGAATGATCCCGGGCCACTTGGCTGGGTCGGCAAAAAAGACAGCGTGTTCGAAGTGGCCGGCCACGGCTATGACAAGATGGTGTCCGGCGTGCTGGAAGTACGCGTCTCTCAACTCACCGGCCGCATCAAGGTCTCGCCCTTCGTACATCCGGAGCAACCGCTGCAGCCCAAGCTGCCGGTCTGGCGCACCACGCCGGACAAGCTGCCGGTGCATTATCAGCGTTTTCTCAAGGCACTGGGGCGGAATTAGGCGCGAAGCCTTGTCATCGAACAGAAAACGTGATGCCCGCCTTGGCGGACATCACGGCAGGATTTTTCACGCTCAGATTGGCGAAAGTTCAGTCGTCACTCGTCGTAATAACTCGCGGCCGACGGCGTGGGCGTGGCGATGCCGAGCTGTTTATTACGGAATTGCAGATAGACGCTGCGCATCTGCGCGTAATAGTCGATCGAGCCTTCGCGCAGTTTGTCCAGCGCGTCGAGATTCTGCTCGCGCTTCACCAGTGTGCCCACGCCCATGCTCGTATAGCTGAAGGCTTGAGATGTAGAGCGCGGCCCTTCCATGGCCACGTAACTCCAGGGCGAGAGGAACATATCCACGCCGCGACCCACCGTATCGCGCAGTGTGGAGGGGCCGAACAGCGGCAACATGGTGTAGGGGCCTTGTCCAACCCCCCAGCTATGCAAAGTCTGGCCAAAATCGGCCGGCTTGGCTTCCCAGCCCAGGCCTTCTTTCGCGACATCATAGGCGCCACCGACGCCGATGGTGGAATTGACCGCCAGGCGGCCGAGCGATTTGCCGGCATCTTCCACGCGCCCTTGCAGCAGGCTGTTGGCCATCACCACCGGCTCGTTCATGTTGTCGAACACGCCGCTCAACCGGTCGCGGAAATAGGAGGGCGTCACAGCGCGATAAGCCTCGGCCAATGGCTTGGCGATCAGCCGGTCGAGAAAGTCGTTGACGTCAAAAACCGTGCGGTTCCATGGCTCCAGCGGGTCATGCTGGGTGTCGGAGGTCATGCCGTTCGTTTCTTTGACCGGATTGGACGCGCAGGCCGAGACGATAACGGCCAAACAAGACACCGCCAGCAGGCGGCCGAGAGCATGACGGAGCATGGGAAACCGTGGTGACAGGTTGACTGGGCAGGTGAACTTAGGCTTATTAAGATTTATCCTGCCTTAATAAAGCAGGCAAGAGCAAACATGTGCTGGCCAGGGCGCAAAGCAGCGCAATCGTTAAAATCTGCCCCATGCTGGCGGTGCCGGGATGGTCGGATAAGGCCAAGGAGCCGAACGCCACCAAAGTGGTGCTGGCGCTGAAGACCACGGCGCGCGCCATGCTGGACTGCAGCGGGTCGGCGCCGCCATCACGCCAGTAACTCACGAAATAAATGGCGAAGGAAACGCCCAGCCCGAGCAGGAGCGGCAGGCCGATGATATTGGCGAAATTCACCGGCACGCCCAACAGCACGCAGAGCGCCAAAGTCAACACGCCCCCCAGCAGCAGCGGCGCCAGCAACGCCAGCGTGTCAAACCAGCGCCTTAAGGTGGCGAACACCAGCAACCCGATAATCAGCACGGCGCCGAGTGCGGCTTGCATGAAGGCGTTGACGACCGTGGCACCGGACTCGGCAATCGCGATGGTGGTGCCGCTGGCCTGCGGCGCGATGGCCAGAATGGCGCGGTTAAACGTCTGCAATTCATCCGGCATACGCGGATTGATACGCGGATAAATCTCCACCCGCGCTTTGCCGTCTGCCGTCACCCAATCCGCCGTGAGTTCCGGCGGCATGGTGGCAACCGTGACGGCCTGCGCGCTCAGCAAATCGCGGATTTGAATGAGCTGCGCCGGCAGGCCGCCGATCAAACCTTCCTGCAGCGTGAACAGCTTGTCGGCGTCAGTCAGTAACGGTTGCAGCGCGTCTGCCAGCGCGGCGATGCTGGGGTGCTTATCGCGCAGGGCTTGTAGCTTCGTGTGCAGTTCCTGCGCCGCCTCTGTCAAATCATCGGCTTTGGGTGCTGGCGCGAAGCTGCTGGGGCTGAGCGTCGCCAGCAAAATCATGCGCGTATCTTGCAGCAGCGGCAGCTTTACATCCTGCCCGTCTGGCAGGAAGGATGACAACGTCATCACCCGCGCGATCTCCGGCACGGCGCGCAGTTTTTCCGCTAGAGCATCGGCGCTGGCCAGATCGGGCAGCAGGATTTGCGCGGTATAGGGTGTGCTGTCCAGGTTCTTCGCCAGATCGAACAACGTGGCGACGGATTCCGCGTGGGGATTTTTGAGGTTCAGCGGGTCGAAGTCAAAGCGCAGTTGCGTGGCCATGGCGGCGCTCGCCAGCGCCAGCGTGGCCGCTGCCGTTAGCACCGCGCCGCGCCGCCGGTTGAGAAAATCATCCAATGGCTGCAGCCAGCGAAAGCCCACAGCCTCTTGCTCCGCCGGCGGGCGAAACCGGCTGATCAGCGCGGGCAGCAGCGTGAGGTTGCAGCCGCAGGCGATTATCATGCCGGCGCCGGCAATGAAACCCAGCTCCGCGACGCCGGCATAAGAGGTCGGCGTAAAGGCCAGGAAGCCGGCGGCGGTGCTGCCCGCCGCCAGCGCGAGCGGTCGGGCGATGATGCGCGCCGTGTCGCGCAGCGCCGCTGCGGCGTCCGGCTGATGATACAGCTGATCGCGAAAGCGCACGCCGAACTGGATGCCGAAATCCACCGCGATGCCGATGAACATGACAGCAAAAGCCACGGAAATCAGGTTCAAACTGCCCAGCGCCGCCAGGCCGAAAGCGGTGGTAATGACCAGCCCGGCCAGTAGCGTGAGCAAAATCGGCATCACCAGCCGCACGGAGCGCAAGGCCAGCAGCAGCAGCAGGATAACCAGCACCAGCGAGCCAATGGCGGCCAGCCCCATGCCGTCCGCCACGCTGGCGAATTCCTCATCGTTCAGCGCGACCGATCCTGTCAGGCGAATGGTCACACCCGGCAACTTGTCCAGCCCGGCTTCGCGCACCATCGCGCGCACAGCTGCGGTGGCCTGGTTGCCGGGCGACAGCGCGCTGTAATCCAGCACCGGTTGCGACAAGATAAATCGCCGCAGCAGGCGTGGGCTGTTAGTGTTGTTGGGATTGAGCAGATTCTGCCAGTCCAGGCTAGAGGCTTTGCCTTGGTTCTGTGCCGCGATGATGTCGCTGACCTGCGTGAAGACCGCCGCGAATTGCTTTTCGTCTATCGCTTTGGCCTCGACACCTTTCAGCATCATGCCAAAGACGCGAAACAATCCGCGCAGGCTTTGGTCGGCGGCCAGCGCACCCAGCAGCGGCTGCGCCGCCATCAGCTGGTCAATCACGTCGGACAGCTCGGCTTCGGACAGATACAGCAGCCCGTTCTGCCGGAAGAAGGGCAAAGCATCCGGCCGCTTCAGATTTTTGAACAAATCCGGCCGCTGCTCCATGCGCTCATGCAGCGTCGCGGCGGCTTGTTCGGCCACCGCAGCCTGCTTTGCATCAATCACCACCACCAGTAAATCGCTGCGCTGGGGAAAAGCCTGTTCCAGCGCTTTTTCCTGTTGCCGCCACGGCAAATCGGCGGCCAGCAGAGTGTTGACATCCGTATTCATCTTGAAATGCGTGGCGGCGAACCAGCCGCAGCCGCCGGTCAGCAAGCCAAAAGCGGCGATGACTGCCCAGGCATGGCGGCGACAAGCATCCACCAGGGCTACAAAAAAGGCGGTCATGGGCTAAACTCTTGGAATCAGGGCGCTAACAATGCCGGAAGCGGCGCGACGGATATCACGACCTTATCCGTTAATCCCTCAAGCGGCAAGCAGCGCGGCACTTGCGCCGCCGCGTAAACCGGCCATAATTCGGCCTGATTGAGCGCGTGGAATCGCGCCACAACCTCCAAAGGAGAGACTCATGAAAAAATTCTTGTTCGGTGTTTTAGGAATCGCGGCCATGCTGGCCGTGGCAACGCCGCAGACCGCGCAAGCAGGCGATCCCGATGGCGTTCCCGCGATTGGCGCCGATGCCCCGCCACCGCCGATGATGATGGGCGACGGCCCCGGCGCTGGTCGCCGTGGCGAGATGCGCGAAAAGCTGAAGAACATGACTCCGGAAGAACGCGAAGCCTTTCATGCCAAAATGAGAGAGAAGTTCGACAGCCTGCCGCCGGAAAAGCAAGCCGAGATCAAGGCGAAGATGGAAGAGCGGCACGGCCGTCATGCCGCGATGCGCGAGAAGATGAAAAACATGACGCCGGAAGAGCGCGCCGAAATGAAGAAGAAGTGGAAGGAAGAACACGGTGAAGGCAAACGGCATCATCGCCGTCGCGCCAACACCGTGACCACCGGCCAGGCGAGCGACGAGCCGATTACCACGCGTTAGTCTGGTACTGCATTAGAAAACCGCCGTCCGGAAGGACGGCGGTTTTTGTGTTTTATGTATGCCACCATGGCTCGTTGCGTGGTGGACCGGGCGGATTGTCGGGCGGGCGGCTTGCCCAGGTTTTTGGCCAGGCGATGAAGTCTTTATCGCGCGAATAACCGTATACCTCTGGTGGCTTGTCTTTATCAAAGCGTCCTCGGAGGCCAGTGCGATAATCCAGGCGATTACTCCAGGCCATATACACAGGCCGCACATTGCCAGTGAGAATGCCGCCAACAATTGCCGCGCCGGCTTTGATGAATGTTGGTAGAGTTTGTGGGTCGTTGACCACGCCTTCTGCAACCGCTTTGAGCAACGCGCCACCAATGGCTACCGCCACGAGCTGCCCGCCTACCGCCTTAAACGCGGCGACTATCGGCTTGTCCTGCTGACGCTTGGCGTCACGATAGATCATGCCGACGCCGCGAAACGGCGCTTCAATTACATCTTCAATAAAATCGCCGATACGACTGGCCGGCTTATTGTTCTGTGTCATGCGATAAATCCCTGTGCAGCGACTAGGGCAATACTGCCACTTTAAGGCCTTGCCGCAAGCCGAAACTATTGGCCAGAAATCCTTTCATAGCGGCAAAAGCGCAGCGTGACGTCGTTTTCTGTCATCTGGGTTTCCTTGGCGCAGCGCCAGACAGCGGGGTCTAGCGGCGGAAAAAACGTGTCGCCGTCAAACTCCTGTTCGATATGTGTAAGCAGCACGGCATCGGCCAGCGGCAGGGTTTGGGTAAAAATCTGCTCGCCGCCTGCCACATAAACATCCTCGCCTGGCGGCACCACCGCCAGCGCCGTGGCAATGTCGGGAAAGACTTGCGCGGCGGCGGGACGGTAGGTCGGGTCGCGGCTGACCACCAGATTGCGCCGGCGGGGCAGGGGGCGGCCAAATTGCGCGATGATGGCGTCATAGGTCTTGCGCCCCATGATGACGGCATGGTCAAGCGTGGTCTGCTTGAAGAATTTCAAATCGCTAGGAAAGTGCCAGGGCAAGCGCCCCTGGTGGCCAATCACCTGCCGTTTGCCGGCGCAGGCCGCGATGAGGATGACGGCCATCTCAAATCGCAATCGGCGCGCTGATGGCGGGATGCGGATTATAATCGCTCAGCGTAAAATCCTCATAGACGAAGCTGAAAATATCCGTGCGCGCCGGATTGATAGTCATGGTCGGGCGCGGGCGAATCTCCCGCGCCAGCTGCGTTTTCACTTGTTCAATGTGGTTGCGATAAATATGCGCATCGCCGAAGCTATGGATGAATTCCCCGGCTTTCAACCCGCAGACCTGCGCCACCATCTGTGTCAACAGCGCATAACTGGCGATGTTGAACGGCACACCCAAAAACAAATCGGCGCTGCGCTGATAAAGCTGGCAGGAGAGAGTGTCGCCCGCCACAAAAAACTGGAACAGCGCGTGGCAGGGCGGCGGCGACTTGCTGATTTGCGCCAGCGCCAGCGGGTTCCAGGCGCAGACGATATGACGGCGGCTGTTCGGGTCTTGCTTCAGGCGCGTGATGAGCTCGCTGATCTGATCCACGCCCTGGCCGGCGCCCAGGCTCTCGCCGCCGAAATCGCGCCATTGCTGGCCATAAATGGGGCCGAGATTGCCGGCTTCGTCCGCCCATTCGTCCCAGATGCTCACCTTATGGTCGCGCAAATATTGCACATTGGTCTCGCCACGCAGAAACCATAGCAATTCATGGATAATGGATTTGAGATGCACCTTCTTGGTCGTCAGCAGCGGAAAGCCTTGCCGCAAATCAAAACGCAGCTGGTGGCCGAAGCTGGCCAGCGTGCCGGTGCCGGTGCGATCCATCCGCTCCGTGCCATGCCGCAACACATAATCCAGCAGCGCCAGATAGGCGGCCTCGCCTTCATACAGGCTGGGTACCGCGATGGCGGGAATGACAGGGGCGGAAGAAGGGGTGGCGGCAGCGGGCATCATGGGGCAACCTTGTGCGGGCGATTCTGACCCCCTAAGTCTCGCCGTACGCCGGCCAATGAGCAAGCGGAAAGCCGGAAAAGTTAACCTTTGGCTGCAACTAATAGCGCGCTTGCCGGGTATGGCCGCGACGATAGATAAGATAGGGTAGAATAGGCCATTGGCGAGGGGCACAAAAATGTCGTTACAAACCAGCATGAAATCCTTCAAAACACGCATGTTCAAGCGTACCGCCGCCACCCTCTGCCATTTCAAGGGCGAAACGGCGCGGCGCGACCGGCTGGTGACGGAAATTGCGATGGACAAGCTGGCGGCTTTTGCCGATCGCAAGGGGCATAATACGGCGCTGTTCCATCCTGACCGCAAATTTCAGCACGAATTGACGGCCATCGGTTCCGGCACGCATTGGGTCGGCATGGTCAATCAGCCCGGCGAGTTTCAGAAACGCAGCATCGTGGCCGCCACCCTGCCCATTCAAGAGCGCATGAAGCTGGACGGTGTGCAGATGGAGGTGCGGGTGGTTGATGGCGGCCGCTTCGGCTTCACCGGTCGCACACCCGCGGTGCTGGAAGCCAGTTTCCGCCCAGCGCCGGCCGCGACCGGCACGGCGCCCGGCGCCCTGCAGCAGGGTTGAAGTGCGAAAAATTGATGGCAACAAAAAACGGCCTGTCCGCTGGACAGGCCGTTTTATTTTAGCTGCTGAATTTTTTAATCCAGCAGATTGCTGATCGAAGAGGTCAGCTTGTTGGTCAAAGGCACCGCCGCTTCCTCGAACTTCAGGTTCATCTGATCGGCATAGGCCATCACGCGGACATTGTATTGCTTGAAGTCCTTGTCTTCGGCAATGAATTGCTGCGTGCTGTTGCTCGTGTTGCTGTAGCTGTTGGATGAACCGCCCATCGTGCCAAGATTTTCGCCGGCTCTGATGCCGCCATCCTTGTTGGTGGAAGTCACCTGCCGCACTTTGCCACCTTTTAGCGGACGTTCGGAAAGCTGGATGTCAACAGTCAAGGCATAGGTGACGTCTTTCACCAATTCATTGGCCAGGAAAGTGGCTGCGGCCATACCCAAACCGACGCCGGCCATGGCAGCAGTGTTGCCACCCAGAGAATTGGCCAGAGCGGCGGAACCAACGCCGGCTAGCAACGGTTCGCCATAGCTGCCCATCAGCATCTGTTCCTTGTCTTTTTCTTCAATCTTGCCGGCTTGCAGCACGTTGCTGCGAATCATGTAATGCGCCTTGTTGGGGTCAGTGACGACGCGGTAGCCGCGGGCTTGGATGGCTTGGGTCAGCGAGCCACGCAGGTCAATCTCCGGGTGGTCAGACGTATTACGGGCGCTGATATACACCGTTTTCAGATGCTCCGGCACGGGGTCGAGGAAAATGCTTTCGCTCATATGGGTCTTGATCTGCAAATCCTGATTATGGATGGCCACTTTCGCGGCTTGACACGCCGTCAGCCCGCCGGCCAGCAGAGCGATAGCGGCGACTCGGCCGAGATTCCGTAACACCATAATTGTCTCCTTCGAGAGTTGCTTGCCGAAATGGCAGGGGAAAACGCGACCCACTATGCCTAGCCCACGCTTTTCGAGTGTGCAATGGAGAAGTTTTAGTGTGGTCGCAAGGGGTTGAACAGCAAATTGCTGCGGGCTTGGCCATGAAAATAAGCCACAGAACCCTGCCGGCAGCAAGCCGTCTCATCTTATCTGGAGTTGCTGACTAAAGCCGACTTAGAATTTTATTGTCAGCTGATAGTTCAGCGCCGCCACGAAAAACAGGTGGTTCGCCGGCAGCCGTACCGAGATGCGCTGGGCGTTGGTCAGCGTCTGCACCACGGCGCCGGTGCGCCCGTCCACCACCTGTAGGTAGGGATAGGCTTTGTCGAACACGATGGTCTGCGAGCCATCCAACGCGCCTGGCTTTTGCTCGTCATAGGTCGCCACCCAGATAGCACCGTTGGATTTATACATCACCACGTTCTTGATACCGGTATGCGGGAGTTTGCCCACGGTCTTCACATCGGTGAAGGTGACATTGATATTCTTCGTCGGCAAGTTGCGCCCGGCCGGATCGGCCAGTAGCCGACCCATGATGTGCCAATAGCGCGCATGGGCGCGGGGCTGATTATTGAAGTCGTAAAAACCCACGGTGTTGGTGGAATCGTCATGCAGCGCATAGACGGAGAGTTTGTAATGCCCCAGCAGATACGAGCTGAAAGGGCCGATATGCATATAGGCGCTGGTCAAGTCGGCGGAAAACTGCGCGCCCTTGAACATGCCGAATTCGGTGACATTGGTGGGTTTGCCGTTGACCGACCATTGCGCCAATTCGCCGATGCGCTTCAATGAAACGGTCGGCGTCTCGCCTTTATTCATATAAACGTGGGCGTTGCCGTAATCGGCCGGCGGCTTGCCGAAACTTTTATAATTGCCTTCCCACAGCGGCGGGAACCAACCGGCGCCGACGCTCAGCTGCGTCACCGGCACACCGGCAGCTTTGCCAGCGTTGTAAACCTCGGTTTGAAAAGCGGCGGAATTGGCCAAGGAAGCGCCCACTTGCATGGCGGGCGCCGTGTCCGACTCGTTGGTGCCTTCAATGCCGGTCAATAGCCCCGGACTGCTTTTGAACCAGCTTTTAATGACATCCAGACAAGCGCGCTGCCGCGCCGGCGAACCGGTTTCGATCACGGCTTCGAACTTGGCGCCGGTGGCGCTGCTGATCATCTGGTAGCGCTCAAGCAACCCACCCATGGGGATAGGGCCATCGCGCAAATGCGTGGCGCGGATATATTTCAATTCATCAATCACCTGTTGCGTATTGCTATAGCGCCCGTTGCAACAGCCATTGAGATGCAGGTTGACGCCCATGAACCTGTCCATGAATTGCTGCGTATTTATGGCCGTTGCGGCATTGGCTGACGGACAGCTCACGGCCAGGAACAAAGCAGCAAACATCGTGGTGATGACGGGGCGCATGATAAGTCCTTTCATTCCTGCGGTGCCTGCGGCTGGTCGGCAGAGGCGGTGTGGGTTAGCTGAGACAGCTAAACCTGCACACTAAGATAATTTGGTCTGCAAAAGATTACCGTGCGGCACTGGGTGCAAAATGTCATAAGCCCGAATGCGGCGTGAAGAAGCGTCGCGATGTTAGGGTTTCATTAAGGCGCTGATTAAGCCGCTGATGCGGCTGGGCTGCTCACGCCTGCTTTGGCGCGCAGAAGTGTTTCATAATGCGTGACATAATTGTCAATCATGCGTGCCACAGTGCATTCTTCTAGCAAGCGGCGCGCTTTGGCAGCAAAACGGGGGAGTTGTTCGGGTTGTTTAATCAGCTGCGTCATCGCCCCGGCCAGCGCCGTTGGTGAGCCGGGCTCGAACAACAGGCCGGTTTCCTGGTGCTGCACGAATTCCGGAATGGCGCCGATATTGCTGCCGATCACGCCCATGCCGTAAGCGGCAGCTTCCACAATCACGACCGGCGCGTTCTCATACCACAGGGAAGGGATGAGCAGGCAATCGCTTTGACTGAAAATGGCCTGCTTTTCCTCGCCGGAAATATAACCCAGAAAACGCACGCGGCGATCCTGCGCCGCGATGGCCTTGAAGCTATCTTCCATCGCGCCCTTGCCGGCCACGGTCAGCTCAAACGGCAAATCAGCCGGCAGATGCTTGAGCGCGTCCAGCACCACCTGGCAGCCTTTTTCCGGCGTGAGCCGCGCCGCGAACAGAAAGCGCAGCGGTTGGCTGCTGTCAAAATGCCGCGGTGGCACGACGGGCAGGGGAATGCCGTTCCGCACCACCGCCGTGCGCTTGGCGCGCAAGCCGTGTTCCAGATGTTTGTTGATGAGGAATTGCGACGGGCTACAGAACAAATCCACATCCTGCGCCGTATGCAAATGCCACTGCCGATAAATCTGGCAGCCGAAATGCGGCGTGTTGCACAATTCCAGCTTGCGGGTGAGCATCAAGGCGCGCGGGCAGATGAGATGATAGTCATGCGCGGTATGGATGACGGGAATACCCGCCTGCTTAGCGCGCCGCCACAGCGCGGCGGACATGCCGTCAATCAAATGCGTGTGCAGAATGTCCGGCTGTTTTTCCGCCAGGATGGTCTTGAAGCGGCGCGCGGCGTCCAAATTCCAGGCATCACGCACATGCCACAGGGCTTTTTGGTAAGCCGGCACCTGGCCGCGTGTGAACGACCAGTAGAAATTTTTAGGAAAGAAGCGGATGATCTCCACGCCGTTGCGCGTCTCGACCGGATAAGGCTCGGCTTCCGGTCCGCAGGTGGAAACCACGGTCACCCGATGCCCCGCCGCCGCCAACCCCTCGGCCTGATAGGCGACGATCAACTCCGCGCCGCCGGCCATGATGGGCGGATAGACATTGTTGGCAATCAGAATATGGCGCGGTTCCATCGCGGCTTTAGAGCGTTTTCTGTTCGCATACGCTCACGGAAAACGCTCTCCTTATAGAGAACGAGCAGATTCACGCATTCAAGTAATCTCACTTGAATGCGATCTACTCTAAGCGCCGGCGCGGTGCCGGTAAAGCATACGGTAGAGCCAGAGCGGGATGTGGAAGCGGCGCTTGCTCAATACGGCGCCGATGACACGGCCACCGGAATTTTCAATCGTGCGGCAGGTCTGCTCTGCAACCGGTGCGCGCGTATGCTCTGCCGCGACAACCAGCACGGAACCGTCCACCTGCCGCGCCAGAATGGTGCCGAACACGTCCGACAACAGGCCGGCAGAGTCCAGAATGATCAGATCGAAATACTGCCGCAGATTATCAAACATCACGCGGATGGCTTCGGGGTTCGCCAAAGTCAGGCTGGCATTTTCCGGCCCGCGCAGAATGGCATAAGACAAACGGGTGCCGGCGATGGTGATGACTTTGCCATGATAGCTGCCGCCATTCTGCAGCAGCACGTCCAGCGAACTATGCACGGCGCCGGCCAGCAGCGGGTCAATGCCTTGC
>CAZBSB010000043.1:0-13407 GCA_964494535.1 uncultured Rhodospirillales bacterium | reverse complement strand
TCGCCGACGAGGTTGAGCACGAGGCCGACCAGCGAGAAGAACCACAGCGTGCCGAACATCAGCGGGTAGTCGCGCTGGAAGGCGGCCTCGAAGCCGAGCAGGCCGAGGCCGTCCAGCGAGAAGATGATCTCGATGAATACCGTGCCGGTGAACAGGATGCCGACGAACGCCGCCGGAAAGCCGGCGATGACGATGAGCATGGCGTTGCGGAAGACGTGGCCATACAGGATACGGTCTTCGCCCAGCCCCTTGGCGCGCGCGGTGGTGACATAGAGCTTGCCGATTTCATCCAGAAACGAGTTTTTTGTGAGCAATGTCAGGGAGGCAAAGCCACTCATCACCATCGCCGTCACCGGCAGGCACAGATGCCAGAAATAATCCTTCACCTGTTCCCAATGCGACAGGCTATCCCAGTTTTCTGATACCAAGCCGCGCAGCGGGAACCAGTCGAAATAGCGTCCACCGGCAAACAGCACGATCAGCAGGATAGCAAAGAGAAATTCCGGAATGGCATAGGCCATCACCACCGCCCCGCTCGACCAGGTGTCGAACCGGCTGCCATCCTTTACCGCCTTGCGGATGCCCAAGGGAATGGCGATGAGATAGACCAGCAGTGCCGTCCACAGCCCGAGGGAGATGGAAACCGGCAGCTTGTCCTTCACCAAATCCATGACTTTGGCATTGCGATAGAAGGAGTCGCCGAAATCGAAGCGCAGATAACTGCCGATCATCAAGATGAATCGCTCATGCATCGGCTTGTCGAACCCGAACTGCTTCTCCAGTTCCTTGATGAGGGCAGGGTCAACGCCGCGCGCGCCGGCATAGCGGCTGTCGCCCCCGCTTTGCGCGCCGGGGGTCAGGGGCGTCGTGGCGGTGGCCACGTCGCCGCCGCCGGCGCCGCTGAAGCGGGCGGTGGCGTCTGTTGCATGGCCGCGCAATTGCGCGATCACCTGCTCCACCGGACCGCCTGGCGCCGCCTGAACAATCAGGAAATTCAAGAGCATGATACCGAAAATGGTCGGCACGATGAGCAGCAGGCGGCGGATAATGTAGTTCAGCATCGCGCGCGACTATTGGGCAACGGGAAGGCGGCCTGCGACAAAACGCGCCAGGAAAAGCATTGCTTTCTCCTGCCACGCGGCACATCCATGAAGAGTCGCAAGCCCATGCTCGGCAACATATTTTTTCCCCACAGGTTTGGCAAGATATTGTCATGACGCCCACGCACCCCCCGCCAACGCCGGTCGGCCGTCTGCTCGGCTTCACGCCCAAGCTGGTGACGGTGCTGCGGCAAGGCTATGGCCGCCGCGCTTTTCAGCGCGATGCGCTGGCCGGGTTGACGGTCGCTATCGTGGCGCTGCCGCTCTCCATGGCGTTGGCCATCGCCTCCGGCACCACGCCGGACAAGGGGCTGACCACGGCGATTATCGCCGGCTTTATCATCTCGCTACTGGGCGGCAGCCGGGTGCAGATCGGCGGCCCCACCGGCGCCTTCGTGGTGCTGGTGTTCGATACTATCCAGCGCTTCGGCTATGACGGCTTGGTGCTATCCACCCTAATGGCCGGTTTTTTACTGCTGCTCATGGGCTGGGCGCGGCTGGGCAATTTGATGAAACATATTCCCGATACGGTGATCAAAGGCTTCACCGCCGGCATCGCGGTTATTTTATTCACCAGCCAAATCGGGGCGTTTCTTGGCTTGCAGCTGGCGCATGAGCCGGGCGATGTCTTCGGCAAATGGACGGCCTATTTCATGGCGCGGCACACGCTGCAGCCGCTGGCTTTCCTGCTGGGCGTGTTGAGCCTGACTATCATATTGCTGGTGCCGCGCCTGGCGCCGCGGGTGCCGGTGCTGCTGCTGGCGGTAGTGGTGGGCGCTTTGCTAACGGGGTTATTGCATTGGGAGGTGCCCACCATCGGCTCGCGCTTCGGTGGCATCCCAAGCACCTTGCCCTGGCCGGCCTGGCCGGAGTTCAGCCTGCCGCGTCTGCGCGAACTGTTTCCCAGCGCTGTGAGCATTGCGCTGCTCGCTGGCATCGAATCGCTGCTCTCCGCCACGGTGGCGGACAATATGATGCAGGGGCGGCATCGCCCGAACGCTGAGCTGGTGGCGCAGGGCGCGGCTAATATTGGCTCTGCGCTGTTTGGCGGGATGCCGGCCACGGGCGCCATCGCTCGCACCGCCACCAATGTGCGCGCCGGCGGCGCCACGCCGGTGGCTGGCATGATGCACGCCGTGTGGCTGCTGCTGTTCATGCTGCTGGCGGCGCCTTTGGCTGTTTATGTGCCGCTGACTACCTTGGCCGCCATTCTCTGCGTCGTGGCCTGGAATATGAGCGAAGCCAAAGAGCTGCCCCATCTGGTGCGCGACCGGCGCCGGAGCGACATTCTCGTGCTGGCCGCCACCTTCTTTTTGACCGTGTTTGTTGACCTGACCATGGCCATCGCCGTCGGCACCCTGGCTGGCCTCATCCTGCAACGCGCCCGTAAAACCGGCGTATTTGGCGCTTAGCCTGACGTGTCGGGTTAGTCTGTTCCCCTCGCCTTGCGGGTGCAAACACGATGAAGCGTTTGCGGTTAGGGGAGGGGTTGATGCAGTAAGAACCCCCCCCACCAGCAAAAACTAACGGTTTAGCAAGGGCTGAACCGAAGTTTTTGCGTCCTCCCCACAAGGGGGAGGATGAACTCGGGCTCCTATGAAGGATGCGCGATATACTTCAGACATAGCTGACGGCATTTGATTTACTCCGCCGGCTTTCGCTTCAAACATTCAATCATTATGTCGCGCGCGATGGGGGCGGCAACATGCGCGCCGCTGCCGCCATGTTCCACCAGCACGGCGAAGGCATAGCGCGGGTTATCATCTGGCGCATAACCGGCAAACAGCGCGTGGTCGCGCTGCGCCCAGGGCAGTTTTTCGTTTTTGATCACGCCCGTGGCGCGCTCGGCCTTGCTGATACGCCGCACTTGCGAGGTGCCGGTCTTGCCGGCCATGCTCAGCCCGGGTTCCAGAATGCGCTCTTGATGGGCGGTGCCGGCCGGCGTGTTGACCACGGCGCTGATCGCCTGTCGGACTATCGCGATATGCTCCGGCGCAATCGTGTGCAGCCGCGCCGGTGGCCGCTGGTCGGCGCCGCGATACAAGGCGGGCGTCACCACATGTGTGCCGTTGGCGACAGCCGCCAGCACGACCGCCAACTGCAGCGGCGTGGTTAGCACATAACCTTGGCCGATGGCGCTGATCAGCGTCTCCCCTTGCTGCCACTCTTCCTTGGTTGCCGCGCGTTTCCAGACGCGGTTGGGCATGAAGCCGCTGCGCTCATGCGGCAGGTCAATGCCCGTGCGCTGCCCCAGCCCCAGGCGCAACGCCATTGCCTGGATGCGGTCAATGCCGGTGCGCTGGCCGATGTCATAAAAATAGGTGTCGCAGGAGCCGGCGAGAGCCGTGACCAGATTAACCGTGCCGTGGCCGCCGCGTTTCCAGCAATGGAAACGGTGGTTGCCGAGGTCGAGATGACCTGGGCAATAAACGGTATCATTGGGTTTCACCACACGCGCATCGAGCGCCGCCAGGGCGGTGACGATCTTGAACACGGAGCCAGGTGCATATTGGCCGGCGATGACTTTGTTGATCAGCGGCGTGTGCGGATCGTTGTTCAACTTATCCCATTCCGTCTGCGCGATGCCGTGCGCGAACAAATTGGGGTCAAACCCGGGATGCGACGCCAGGGCGCAGACCGCGCCAGTCTGGGCATCCAAGATAACAGCGGCAGCACTCTCTTCGCTCGCCAGACGCTGTTGCACAAAATCCTGCAAGCCGCGGTCAAGACTCAAGCGCAGTTCTTGTCCGGCGATGGCGGGTTGCCGCTCCAACTCGCGCACGATTTTGCCATGCGCGTCAACCTCCAGCTGCTTGCGGCCGGCCGTGCCTTGCAGCAGCGCGTCATACTGCTGCTCCAGCCCGCTTTTGCCCAGCCGGTAGCCGGGCGTGTTGAGCAACGGGTCTTTGCCCATATCTTTTTCCGCCGGCGCGCCGGTATAACCCAGGATGTGCGTCATGGCGGCGCCATAGGGATAGGTGCGGACGGCGCTTTCCTCGATGCGCGTGCCGAGCAAGTCAGGATAATGCACTTCGATGGTCGCGGCCTGTTCCCAATTCAAACTGTCGCTGACCAGTACGCCGTTCTGCACATTGCCGCGAGCGATGGCGCGGTCAATGCGCTTGAAGTCGGCGGCGGTGAGGGGAATGAACTCCGTCAGCTTCTGCAGCAGCTGGTCAATATCTGTGCCGGGTTCCGGCTCGATGATCACGCTGAAATTGGGCTGGTTGGCGGAAAGCGCGATGCCCTGCCGGTCGGTGATGATGCCGCGCCGCGGCAGCAGCAAACGCGTGGCAATGCGATTTTCCTCCGCCAACTTGTGGTATTTGGATGCGTCGCTGACTTGCAGCTGATAAAGCCGGCCAGCCATCAAGGTGAAAGCGCCCAACTGCAGCCCGCCTACCATCACAGCGCGGCGGGTGAAGAGGCGGGCGCGGTCTTGTTCCGTCAGCGCGCGCGCCATGGCGCCTGCCCAATGCCGCGATCCGCCCAACTCAGCAGCCAGGCGAAGCAGGGAAAGACCGCCAGGCAGATCAACAGCTGAAACACTGCCGCGCCCGGCGGCAGCAGCTGCCCGCTCATAACTGAGAGAATCAACCACTGCAGCAGTTGCACGGCTGTGGCCATGGCCACGAAGCCCAGCCACAAGCTGAGATAGGACTGGCCGACGAGCAGGGGGCGAAAATTCTGCACCAGCAGCGCGGCCAGCATATAAGCCAAAGCCGTGACGCCGAAGGGCAGGCGTAACACCGCGTCAGTGGCCAGGCCGAGCGCGAACAGCAGCGGCAGCGGCAGCAGATTGGGGCGATGCGCCGCCCAGAAATAGATGGCCACCAGGCACAGCGGCGGCGCGATAGGCGCTAGCGCCGGCAGCAGCAGCGGCAGGCACCAGGCGATGATTTGCAGCAATAAGCAGCTGCCGAAGGGCAGGCTGCGGCGCAGAAGCGCGTCAAACTGAGCTAGCGCCGCCGGCATCAAGGCTGGCGCAGGCCGGCGCCGATTTTGTTGGCAGCACCTCCTGCTAGGTCGAAGTCAAGCAGGCGCACGAAATTGACGCGGCTGGCATCGGCCGCCGGCAGCACGCTCAAGGCGCCGCTGGCATCGGCCACGACGGTGGCAACCGGCAGGTTGGGCGGCAACAGGCCGCCATGGCCGGAGGTGTGCAGCCGCATTCCGGCGCGCAAGACCGTATCGGACGGCAGATAGCGCAATTCCAGACCGCCGCTGCCCAGACCGGCCAGGATGGCGCGGGTGCCGTCTTCCTGCACCGCGACCGGCACCCGCGATTCAGGATCATGCAGCAGCAAAATGCGCGACGACCATTCGCCGACTTCGATGACGCGGCCGACCAAACCGTCTTCGCTGACGGCGGCCATGTTTTTCCGTACGCCTTCGCGCGCGCCGGCGGTCACGATCAGGCTGGCGGCATAGGGCGCGCCGGCTGCGGCGATGACGCGTGCCGTCAGCCGCGTGGCTTGCGGCTCGGCGTGGAAGTTCAACAGATTTTTTAGCGATTCATTTTCGGTGGCCAACGCTGTGCCGGCCTGTTCCCAGCTTTTCAGGCGAGCGTTTTCTTGCCGTAGCCGCGCTACTTCGTTGCGTAAATCGGACCACTCCACCCAGGTCGCGCGCGCCGCCTGCAGCAATTCGGCCGGCCGGCTCAAACTGTCCAACACCGGCACCAACCCGTCCACCACCTTGACGCGCACGGGCACGAAGATTTGCGGTTTGAAATAGCCCAGCGCCAGTAGCCAACCGGCGGTGAAAATCAGCGCCAACGCCACCACGCGACTGCCCAACCCACGCCCGGGCAGGGAGAGGCTGCGGCTCAAGCTAAGTGGTTTGCGGCGAGGGGCCATGGCTGCTCTGTGGGCGATGAAGGCGTCTGAATCACTATGCGCCACGTTTACTGAATTATTAGTGATTGCAGGGACTAAAATAAACCATAAATTTTTGCGTTTGACGAATGAGACGCAAGGCGCTCGTCGCGTAACAATCAGTAATCAAAACTGTGCGCCAACGGCCGTAATTCCCTGCAATTGCCGCATTTGGCTTGGTATAGTCCGGCCATGAAAAAACTGGTTATCGCTTCGTTAATCGCCCTTGCGCCCAGCTTGGCTCATGCGGAGCCGGCGCCGGCTGCCGCTCTGCCGGTCACGGCGCGACCCATCGCGGCGGAATATCAGATTTATGTCGGCGGTGTGCATTTTGTGGATGCCACGGCTTATGTGAATCTGGATGCCAAAAAATACCACATGATGGCGCGGGCGCAGACCATCGGCCTGTGGGGGCGCTGGTTCCCTTGGGAGACATCGGTGGAGAGCGAAGGGCGGGCCGAGCATGATTCGGTGCAGCCGCTGGCGCACAAGGCGGTGAGCGCCTGGAAGCATAAACCCAAAACCATGCTGCTGAATTTCGACGAGCAAGGGACGGTGGCCATCGCCCCCGAATCAACGGATGCGCCGGCGCTGCAGGATCGGCTCGCGGATGATGTGGTCAAGGACACGGTTGACCCACTGAGCGGCGTACTGCAGCTCATGGCGCATTACACGATTCACGATGATTGCAATGCCGCCACCGCGGTGTTTGACGGCAAGCGCCGGTTCGATCTGGTGACGGCCGACCTCGGCACCGTGCAGTTGCGCAACAATGAACTGAGCGTCTTTTCCGGCGCAGCGCGCAAATGCGAGTTGCGTTTCAAGCTCATCGCCGGCCAGCGCAAGGATATGGAGCAGCGCGCCTTCTGGCAGACGGATAAAGGCCGCGAAAACCGCCCGCCTTTCACCATCTGGCTGGCCAAGCTGCGCCCTGATCTGCCGCCCATGCCGGTGATGGCGGAGACCAAAAGCCCGTTTGGCTATGTCATGATCTACCTCAAAGCCTGGCGCTTTGACGATCAGAAACGACCTTCGCTGCTCACGGCGCAACTCGCCCGTGAACCATCACCCGCGCTTGAAGCCAAGCCGCAGTAGGGTTCAGATCAACCAATCGAAACAATACCGTCATTCCAGCGAAAGCAGGAAGGTGAGTTCACGGAACAAGTGCAACGCCTAAGTCAGCCCCCTTGTTTTGTGCTAAATTGCCCTACGGCTTTTGTTTGAGGCATGACATGATGAAGACGAAGAAGACGCGCGAAGAGCAGATCAAACTTTTACAAACCATCGGCTCGCCGACGATGGCGCGCAATATCGGGTTTGTGTTGGCAGTGCTTTGCGCTGTTTTGTTTGCAATCTCTGCATATCAAAAAGATTGGTTCTTCGCTGTTCTGGCGCTGATGTTAGGCTCTCTTGCGTTTGTCGGCAAGAAAAGCATCTTGCTGGTGCAGAACGCTGCCAAAGCCTGGCGGCACGGGCGCTGCTATGATGGGGTGGTGGCGTTGGCAAGAATCAAGGGCGGCGATTCGGACGAGTGGAGCGGCGCATTAAGCCTCAATGGCAAAAAATGGCAGATGCGGTTCGTCCATCCGCACGGCTGGGAGCCAAACACCGGCGACTATAAAGTCAAAGCCTATTGTCTGGATGACGTTGCCTGGCCGCACCTACTTGTGGCGGATCAAGGCATTCTTTATCTTCGGCAAGAGCCGGAACCGGCGCCATGAGCTTGAAATTAAGGCAGTTTATGGTCAATATCGCTTAAGGCTTGTAATCTGGCCAGCAGATACCATATCATTCCGGAATGCGAGGCCGGGCCCCTCTGACGGCATAGGTTGTGTCGTGATGTCGGATCGCATCGGGTATGCCCGATGCCAGCGCTTTGGGTATGCTCTTCCAAATTCTTGGAGAGGAGCGAAACATGTTTGCCACCCAACTAACCAGCCGGTTTTCCGGTCTGCTGCTGCGCTCGGCGCGTTTGCAGCGGCTGTTCGACGAGGAGAAGCGTCGTAAACGCCGGAGCAATCTTCGTCTGCTACGCGTGAACGCGCTGCGACTCAAGGTACAGGAAAGCCTCTATAAGCTGGCTTTGCAGCCCACTCCAATCATGGTGCGAGCCAAGTAAGCTGTGACTGACATCATCTTCAGGCGCTAAGGTTAGCGCATGATCTCTGTGCGCGAATTTTCAGGAGTATAGAATGACGGAACTGGCTTGCCCGTTGTGCAAGGCGGCGCTGCGCGAAGTAAATCGCGAAGGCGTGACCATTGATGTGTGCGGGCAATGCCGCGGTATCTGGCTCGACCGCGGCGAGTTGGACAAACTGTTGGAGATCGCGCGGCAGCCGGATGCTTCGTTCCAGGCCGTGGCGCATCCCGCCCAGTATCAGGGCGGACATCCCGCTCAATATCAAGGGGGCACCCCGGGACTATACCAAGGTGATCGCGGGATGCGGCGGCACTATGATGACGACGATGATGACGACCGTCGGCGTTACGGCGGCGATGGTCGGCATTATCGCAAGAAGTCGCGCTTCGAATCGATTTTCGATATTTTCGACTGATCACGAAAGTTTGGCGTAAGCAGCAGACTATTTGTCCGTCTGATTGCCGCGGATGGTTTGCGCCATCAGGCTGTTCTTTTCTTCAATGGCGCCGTCGGTGCGGCCGCTGCTGTTGCGCGTCGGGCTGCCTTCGCTGTGAACCACGCTGGTGCTGGACGACAGGCCGCCGACATTGGATGTCACATTGACGTTGGTCGGTGTGCCGCCGCTGGCCGCCAGCGGAGCGTTGCCGCCGGTGCCAGTCGCGTTTGGAGCCGGTGCGTCCGGGCGGTCGGCGATGTGCGCGAAGAGGCCGGAATTCTGCACCGTGCTTTTCACCCCGCCCCCGAAATGGTCGGAGAGCTGTTCCAACACGCCCAGTAATTTACGCTGCCACACTTGCTGAGCATTGTTGCCACCGGTGCCGCTACCGCCACCACCCACTGCCGCTTGCGCCGTGCCGGTGCCACCACCACCGCCCGCGCTGGCTCCCGCGCCCGCTGCTTGCCCTTCATCGGCGCCGCCGGCGCCGCTGCCGCCCAGCCATTTCAGCGTGAAGTCCGGAAACAGACTAATGCATTTCATTGCCACGTTGGTGATGGCGAAAGCCGCCAGCAGATAAATGATGAGCAAGATGAGCGTGCCGAGGGAAAACAGCGTCTTGCTGCCCTGCAGCCCGTCATACTGAAATAGCGCCAGGCTGACCTCCAGAATGGCGAAGCCCATATGCATCAGCATCAAGGCGGTGATGAAGCCGATGACCATCAGGATGGGGCGCAGGAAAATATTGAGGATGATCGCCAGCCCCAGGCGCGACCCGGGCGGCACGAGTTCATCGCCTTTTAGCGACAGGAAGGTCAGCGCCCAGATGGGTGCCGAGGCGATGCCCTGAAACACCGCGATGAGCCACAACACGCTGCCCAGCGCGAAATGCAGTAGAGGAATTAGCGGCAGCAAAAACACCAGTAACAGCGCCGGAATGAAGATGAGCAGGCCGATGGCGGCGACGAGGTAACGCGCGGAATCGGCGGGCTGGTCGATGTCCAGCAGGCTCTGCTGTCCGAGCGCCGCGGCCTCGATGCGCGGGTTGGCCGTCAGCAGCGCCGCCCGCACCGCCTGCGCCAGATTGCCGAAGATGATGGCCGAGCCAAAGACGGGGCTGTTGGCGCGCGGCGACCAGTCCGCCACCGCCCAGAATTGATCGGCCAAATCCAGCGCCCGGAAGGCCAGCGCGATGGGCTTGAACAAGCCGATATTGGCGCCCGATTCCGCCAAGCCGGGGTCAAGCAGGCTTTGCCCGCCGAGATTGGCTTCGGCGCGGCTGACGATATTGGCAGTCAGTGTCAGCGCCTGCTTGACCGGCCCTTTGCCGTGGTCGAGCGTTGGGTTGAACCACAACTCCTTGATGGGAGCGGCCGAATTATGCGATTGCAGCAGCAGATGCGCGAAGCTGAGGGTGCGCGCCAGCAGCAGCGTCGGCTTGTCGTTGGCGGCGGCGAACAGGGGGTAATGGAAGGTCACGACCGGCGCGGCCAGTTCCGGCGTCAGCATCACGGTATCGGTCAGCGCGAATTTCTGCAGCGTCACGCCGGCCATCATCCAGCCATAGCCGTCGGTGGTGGTGGTGCGCTCGTCGCTGATGGCGGCGACATTGCCGTATTTATCAATCGTGATCTTGTCTTGCTGCAGCGCCCCGAGGAAGGACTTTTGATAGGTTTCGATCAACTTGGCGAAGGTGAGGGCATAGGTCGCCTCGGTGGTGTTGAAAATGCCGAGCGTGCCCAGCGCCAGGCTGCCGCCGAGATTCAAGGCGCCCTGCTGAATATCCTTGATGGCGGTTAGATGCGCCTTGGCGAAGCGCGCCGATACGCGCGACATGGTGCTGGCGGTGATCTCCGGCTCCGGCATCACCCAGGAAAGGTTGCCGCAGGATACGGGCAGCAACGCCGGGTCGCCCATCTTGGCCAAGAAGGTGGTGCGCGAGAATGTGTCGCCGCTCTCTTCCTTGCTGATCAGGAAGGGCGGCACGACAAACGGCACCAGCCGCTCCGTGGCTAGGCCGGAATAAGTTATTTCATAGGATTTCACGCAGGCGCCAATGGCGGCGAGATGTGCGATGGTCGCTGTGGGGTCAATCCGCGCCGAGCCGTGCAGCGTCACCTGCGTGGGCTTGATGGTATCGGCAAAACTGTTCCAGGCATTGCTGGCCAGCGACGACCCCATGCGCGTCATTTGCATGATGAGGAATTGCGCGGTGCTGAAGCCGCCGATGGGGATGAGCAGCCCCAAGGCCGTGACGAGGCGGATTGGCGCCCACATCTGCTTGTTGCGCTTGCCCAGCGGAATGCCGTAATGGGCGGACTCGGCCACCATCACGATCAAGTGATAGAGCACCACGATGACGGCGAATACCAGGAGCGCGCCGCTGTAATACATGAACAGCTGGCGCAGCACGCCATAGAACTTGCCCGCGGCTTCGTTGTTGAAAATGTCTGAAGTGCCGGTGAACAGAAAATCCAGGATATGCCGCGCCACGTCCTGCGGCTTGCCGCTGATGTCGAACAAGCTCTCCGGCTGCGCCCAGGCGAGACCCGGAACCAACAAAGCGCCCAGCAGCAGGATGAAGACAAACGGCATGGCTCAACAAACAGGTTGCGATGGCGTGGACTATAGACGTTTTCGTATTGCTGCGCCTAGGGCTTCCGCGCCACAGCGGGCTATTGTTTGCTCAAGGATTGTGACTGAAATGCCCGCAATTCCACGGTCAAGACGTCGCGGTCGGCCTGCGCCTGGTCAAAGGCGGCATAGGCGATTTCGGCGCGCACGAAGCCGGGGGAAAACTCGCCCAAAATCCGCATGTAAGGCGGGCGGTATTCCGGTCGCGCCAGGCGGACAATCGCGTTGAATAGGCTGCCCCGCGCCTGATATTGCGTGCGGGTCAGATGCAGATTGTGAAATTTATTGACTTCCGGCATGGCGATCCTCTCGTGCTGGCGCCAACAAGACGCCAACCTCATCCTGAACTAACAGGCTTTAACAACGGGTTAACCATGATTGCTGCGACACGGCATGAGCCGCTTCAGCGGGCTTTGCTGAGCATGGCCTGCGCGGCGTTTTGCAGGCCGGTGGCCACGTCCTCGCGGCCGGAGAAGCTGTAGGCGCCATAGCTGACCAGCAGGTCAAAAGCATGGCCGTGGACGGATTGCACTGCCATTTGCATTTTCATGGCCAGGCTGTCTGCCTTGCGCCAGGCATCGTCATTGCCGCAGCGCACCAGCAACACGCCGAACTCGTCGCCATCCAGTCGGCCGACGATATCGCAGGCGCGCACATGCTTGAGCAGCGTATCGCACAGGATGCGAATGGCGGCGTTGGTCACGTTGCGGCCATGCTTGGTCGTCAGATGATCAAGATTGTCGCAATGGAAATAAACGATGCTGGAGGTGCCGCCATAGCGCTCTTCCAGCGCCAGCAACCGCGCCACCTCGCGGTTGAATTCCAGGCGCGACAGCACCATGCCCTGGCTGTCTAACTCCTGCTGCTGTAGCCGCTCCTGCAGTTCCGCCACGCGGTGCTGCAGGCGGGAATGCGCCGTGCGGAAATGCAGCCAATAGGCGCGCTGCTCGGGTGTCAGCGCGGCGTCGGCCAGCAAATCGGGGTCAAGCGGGAAGGGTTTTTCCAACATGGGCGGCATCATATCCATGCTTGGATTACCGAAGAATTAAAGATATTGTGCGCCTGCGTCATAAACCGCAGCGGAAAGACAGAATGCCTCCACGCCGACCCGTCAGGGCAAAAACCGTTCGAAAATCGAAGCAATCGCGGGCACCGGCCGTGGTGATCGTGATGGGTAGCCAGTCCGATTGGACGACTATGGAACACGCCGCCAAGGTACTGCAGGAATTCGGCGTGGCGCATGACGTGCGCATCGTCTCCGCGCACCGTACGCCCAAGCGGCTTTATGAGTTTGCCGACGGCGCGCAGGCCGCCGGGGTGCAGGTCATCATCGCCGGCGCCGGCGGCGCCGCGCATCTGCCGGGCATGGTGGCCGCCATCAGCAGTGTGCCGGTGTTGGGTGTGCCGGTGGAATCCAAAACTTTGCAAGGATTGGACAGTCTCTTGTCCATCGCGCAAATGCCGGCCGGCATTCCGGTGGGCACGCTGGCGGTCGGCAAGGCGGGCGCCACCAATGCCGGTTTGCTGGCGGTGTGTATTCTGGCGCTGCAGGATGCGGCTTTGGCCAAAGCCTATGCCGCCTGGCGCCGCAAACAAACCGCCAGCGTGGCGTTGCGCCCGGCATGAGCGAGCTACGGATTTATCCCCCAGGCAGCGTACTGGGCATCTTGGGCGGCGGCCAGTTGGGGCGGATGACGGCGCAGGCAGCGGCGTCGCTTGGATATAAACCGCATATCTTTTGTCAGGATGCCGATGAGCCGGCGGCGCAGGTGACTAACCGCACAACGCTTGGCGCTTTCGAAGATTGGGATGCGTTGGGCGCTTTTGCCCAACAGGTGGATGTTATCACCCTGGAATGGGAAAATGTGCCGGTGGCGGCGGTTGAACATTTGCAGGAAACCGTGCCGGTGTATCCCGGCGCCGGTGTGCTGCAAGTGGCGCAGGATCGTGTGCAGGAAAAATCCTTTGCTCGCCGGCTGGGGCTTGGCACGGCGGATTTTGCTGCGGTGGATACGCTGGCAGAGTTGCAGATCGCTGTGGCCGGAATGCCGGGCGCCGCTATACTGAAAACCTGCCGTATGGGCTATGACGGCAAGGGGCAAGTGCGGCTGGAGCATGGCGCCGATTTGACGGCGGCCTGGCAGGAGCTGGGCGGTGCCCAGGCGATTGTGGAATCCCTTGTGCCGTTCCGAGAGGAATTTTCCGTCATCGTGGCGCGCC
>CAZBSB010000042.1:10458-13409 GCA_964494535.1 uncultured Rhodospirillales bacterium | reverse complement strand
AATCCCGGCGTTCAGCACCGACAGCGGAACCTGCGCCGCGCCGACCAGTTGCAGCAGGCGCGCCGCCGCGACGTAGGCGTCGTCAAAGCCGTGATAATCTTCGGCGAAGAAGATATGCCCGCTCATCTCGCCGGCCAGCGGCGCTTTGGTTTCCTTCATCTTGGTCTTGATGAGCGAATGCCCGGTTTTCCACATCAGCGGCTTGCCGCCCATGCCGGCAATGGCGTCAAACAGACTCTGCGACGCTTTGACGTCGGCGATGATGGTGGCGCCCGGCTGCGCCGCCAGCACTTCGCGCGCATAGACCGCGATCAGCTGATCGCCGGCCAAAATCCGTCCCTCTGAATCAACCGCGCCGATGCGATCGGCATCGCCGTCAAACGCGATGCCGCAGTCTGCTTTGACCTCAGCAACCTTTTTTTGCAAATCCACCAAATTGGCCGCCACCGTCGGGTCAGGGTGGTGGTTGGGGAATTTGCCGTCAATCTTGTCGAACAGCAGCGTATGCTTGCCGGGCAGCTTGGCCACGAGGCGCCGCAAAATCTCGCCGCCCGCGCCATTGCCATTGTCCCACACCACGTTCAGCTCCCGCCCAGGCACGACATCTTGCAGCAGCCGCGCCACATAAGCGTCGCGCACGTCATGGTCGCTGAGATTGCCGTTGCCGCTCACGAAATCGCCCGCCGCCGCCACAACACCGAGCTGCTTGATGGCGTCGCCATAGACCGAACCGCCGCCCGGCAAATGCGCGGCCAGCATCATCTTGAAGCCGTTATATTCGGGTGGATTATGCGAGCCGGTGATCATGATGCCGGCATCCGCCTTCAGATGATGCACGGCGAAATAAAGCATCGGCGTCGGCCCCAGGCCGATGCGCTGCACCTGTAGCCCCGTGCTGAGCAACCCTTCGGTCAGCGCTGCCGCCAGCTCGGGCGAACTGCTGCGTCCGTCAAAGCCCAAAGCAACCGATTTGCCGCCGGCGCGCGCCACCAGGCTACCATAAGCCCGCCCCAGCGCCGTGGCGTCGGCCGCCCCCAGCGTCTTGCCGATAACACCGCGGATATCATACTCCCGCAACAAGGTGGGGTGGAAAACATGGGCGAGACTCATGGCACCGGCTCCGAACAAGGACAATGCTCAGCCTCTTAACCCATGACGATGAAAAGCACAATCGGCAGAAAATCCCGCCTAGGGCGCCTAGGTCAAAACGAGGCGGTATCCCGTCAGGCAGCTTGGCGGACAACATCCCGCAGGCTGGCCAGGCCGGCTTCGAACTGCCCGCCCACCATTTTGTCCATATTCATCACCAGCCCCATGGCCTTGCAGATGAAGCTATTGCTGCCCGCCATGCGCCAGGTCACCAGAGTCTGCCCGCCTTGCGGCGCAAAGGTGAATTCCGCCGTGCTGGTCGCCGCCATCGGCTTAAGAAAATCCAGCCGAAACACGATACGGCTGCTGGGCTGGCTGTCCACGATGGTCATGCTGCCCGCCCCGACCTTGCTGTTGCCCGCCCAATGCATCGCGGCGCCCACCCCGGCCGGCGGTCCTGCAAAACGGTTCTGCGCCTGAGGGTCAAGTTTTGCCCAGGGCGACCAGGCGTCCCAGGCATGGAGGTCGTTGACGTGCGGGAAAATCTGCTCCGGCGCTGCGTCAATCAGCGCGGCGCGCTTGATGTTGAATTCGGTGGGTTGCATGGCGACGAAGGCCGCCACGACCGCCATGACCGCTAAAACGGTCAGGAGAATGTCCATGGTTTGCCGCTCCCATCACTCAGTACGCCGGCCACAGGCTGAAGGCAAAACCGTTCCCGGTCAAGAACCAAACGCCGGCACGCGATAGGCGTGACCCGAATCGCAGCGCAGCAGCCGCGTCGTCGCGCCGGCAATCCGGCCAAGCGGCGTGTCCTGTGGTGGCAAGGTGAAACTGACCGCCACGCATTTTTCGGGCTTGGACTGCCCAGGTGGCGTGAACATCACGGTCTCATGCCCCAGCAGCCGGAACTCGCCTTTGATGCCGGGCGGTTCTGTACGGCGCGCGCCGTCGGCGGCGCTATTCCAGGGGATAGGGTCGAAATGGCTGGGTTTGACCAGTTGCGGAAAGCTGATGACATCGCGGCTGCGCTGGTTCAAGGCCGCCGCCGCGAAGCGAAAGCTCGCGGTCATGTCGCTGTCGTCGCCGCCCAGCAAAGTGCCGAAAGCCAGCGGCGCCACCCTGCCATCCCAGCCGGTGCGGCACACGGCATGATAGATGGCGGGATCGCCAAGACCATACGGCGATTCTGCCGTCTTGGCGGTAGAGCATTCGGCAGGATAATCGGGCAGCGGCTGGCTAGACGCCCCTGCGGCGGCGGCGCGGGGGGCTTCAGCTGTCGGCAACTGACCCGTCATGGCGCAGCCCGTCAGCAGCAGGCTGGCCAATAGACCGCCGTTTCGCGGTCGCATCGTCATGTGAGAGACTCATTGCCCATGACGGCTTCTGCCACGAAACGGCGGTGAAAGCAAAACCGCGCTTAGCGCTGCTTCAGCGCGTCACGGATTTCAGCCAGCAGCTGCTCGCTCTTGGTCGGCGGCGGGGGCGGCTCGGCAGCCTTTTGCGCCGCCATGCTGGCCTGCAGCTTATTGACGCCCTTGACCATGATGAAGATGGCGAAGGACACGATGAGGAACTTGATCACCGCATTCAGGAACACGCCATAGCCGATGACCGGCGCGCCGGCATCCTTGGCCAGTTTCAGGCTGGCATAGCTTTCCCCATTGAGAGCGATGAAAAAGTCTGAAAAATCAATGCCGCCCAAGATCATACCAATCGGCGGCATGATGACATTATCCACCAAGGACGTCACGATGGCGCCGAACGCCGCGCCCATGATGACACCGACCGCTAAATCCACAACATTGCCACGCGCAATGAATGCCTTGAATTCATTTAACATTTTTAATCCTCACGACAGT
>CAZBSB010000042.1:0-10448 GCA_964494535.1 uncultured Rhodospirillales bacterium | reverse complement strand
ACAAGGCAGAAAGCCAAGGGCAGACGGGCTTGATGCCTTAAAAATCCGTAAACAACAAGTGAAATAATGGTTAACAATTTCAGCGCCTTTCACCGCAAAATTAATGCGGTGCAGCAACTAAAATATTGTCCCGCCGCGGCAATTCTTGATGTATGATTTCAGCATAGCTTAACATACGTCAGATATAAATTATTTTTAGTAAGCCTTTTGACAACAGAGGAACGATGCGTTTCGAGCGGTTATTCTTTGCTGCTGGCCTTTTGGCGCTGCCCATGCTGGCCGCGCCAACCCCCGTTGTGGCCAGCACGTCTGGCGCGCTTTGCACGGAGGCGCTGACCGTTTGTGCCCATGCCATGCAGCCCCTGGGTGTGCCGCTGGGCGGCAGTTTCACCGTCAAGATCAAAGATCATTTTTCCGCGACCTACGAATGCACGATGATTGAGGGCAAACCGCGCTGGGCGCCCACCACGCAAACCGGCAGTTGCGCCGCGCAACCGGTGATCATTCTGCCAGCGAAATATGAAAGCGACGTGCCCGACAATTTGGGCTAGGACACATCTTCGACTCTAACCACTATTCCTTACTGCTGGTTCGCGCCAAACTGCGCCCGTCTGCACTTGCTACACAAGCAGAGGGAGATTATGATGGCGCTATGCATACTCCCCGCAGCCACCGCACCGACCGACCCCGCAACCACTATGCCGTACTCAAGCAGGAAGCGGCCATTGTGGCCGAGCGCGCCGTGCGCGAACGTTATGCGGAAACACCGCGTCTGGAATTAGCCGTTCAAGTGCCGAAACCGCTGTTGCGCGAAGCCACCGCCGCCCGCCGTGAAGTGGCGGCGCCCCAAGAACGGCCTATTATAACTCCTTCGCCGGCGCCTCGGCCGCCTGGCGCCCTACCCAGCTATCGCCGGCGGCGCCATTACAATCTGGCGCTTCAGCCCGCTTAACTTCCGGTTTTATCTTAATAACGCGCCATAGCGGACGCGACCTGCGGCTGTCCGGCCGCAGGCAGTGCCCTTGCGATATTCTAAAATAATCGCTATAGCGCCAGCCTCTCGGCCATCCGGTTAACAAAACCGCTGGCGTCCGCCTCACGGCGAATGGCTTCGCCGGCGCCTTTGATGTCGGCGCCTAACAACGGGTCGGCTGGCTGCAGTTGTACGCGCCCCTCAGCACCACGCACCACCAAGGATGACCGATCAGCGGCAACATCAAGCTGCACTTGTTTGCCCGCGACATGAACGGTCGGATGTTGCGGGAAGCAATAGACCGCAGCCGTCGGCTTGCTAGACTGCGTGACGGGATCATGGCCGGCCACATAACGGCCAGCATCATTCTGCGTAAATAGGCGGAACGGCCCCCTTTCACCGACGCCCGAATCAGCCGCATCCGGCGCTGGCCGCGACAAGGTCAGTCCAGCAGCCACAAAAGCGGCTGTCACACCGGCAATCAGCGTCGTCTTGCTCAGATTCATGGCTCATTCTCCCTTGGTTACTAGGCTTTCACAATCGTCGCCAGTTCGGTCGTCGCGTCGTTGGCGGTGATGGCGATGCGGCTTTCCAGCATCTGCCCCACCAGCTTGCGCAAGCCGCCCATATCCTTGCCGCGCTGCCGGTCTTCGCCGTCCATCATCAGCCGGTTGAATTCGGCCAGATCGGGAAACAAATATTGCTCTTTCTTCAGCCGGTCGAACCACATCAGCACATATTTGTCGTCGCGCCAGGCGGCGGCGAAGAAAATATCGCGCATTTCCGCGAAATGCCGCTCGGCGTCGTTCATCGCCTCTTCCGCGCCATCGTCAATAATGCGCTGCACCTTCTCCACCTGGTTGGTGAAGCGCTCCACTTCTTCCTTCTCCGCCTGCGCCCGCGCCAGTCGGTTGAAGATGGCGGTGAGTTTGCCCAATTGCCGCTGCAGAATGGCGCCGCGATGCTTCTTGCCGAGGCGCGCGATGTCTTGGCGAATGAGCCGCGCCTCTTCGCTGATCTTGCGAATCAATTCGGCGTCCTGCCCCGTCTCTTCGATCATATCCTTCTGGTCATGGATGCGCAGCCGCAGAATATCCACTTCCTTGCCGGCTTCCGGCCCCAGCGCCGCCATCAGATCGCCCCACTCTTCGTCGGCCTGCTTCAGCACGGCGCGCGCGAATTGCCCGCCCTGCTCCAGGTCGAAATTCATTTCGCTGGCCTGCGGCGAATAAAAGCGCGGCGCGTGCAGCTCAATAGGCGCTTTGCCGCTGCCCTGCGGCAGCGAGACGGTGGCCTGCAAGATGCCGCTCTCCATCATCTTCCAATTGAAGACGATGGGATCGCCCGCCTTGATGCGATAACGCACCGGCAAATCGCTGCCGGTGATGCGGAACACGCCGACGCACAGGTTCAGCTCAATCCGCTCCGGATATTCCACCTGGAACAACTCAAAACTAAGATGGTTGCTGCTGCCCGCCGCCAATTCCCGCGCGCTCTTGAACTGGGCGCGACCGCGCGCCGGCAGCAACATGCCCTTATTGATGATCGGCACCAGGATATTGATCTGCCCCTGCAGATGATCCAGCGCCTTGACGGCGATGGTCTGCGTCGCCGGAATCTTCGGCATCACCGTTTCACTGCGCGTGATGCTCAATTGCTGATCATATTGCTCCAGCAGCTTGTCGCGCTTGTCGAAATAGCGCACGGCAAAATCATTCACGCCCAGATTCTTGACCGGCACCTTGATCTCGGCATCCGGCGCGATATCGGTGAAGTCGGACGCCCAACCGTCTTTGGCTTCCAGCTGCAGCGTCACCGCTTCGCCCAACTCGCCTACGATATGCATATAGACGCTAATTTCGCTATCCGAGGTCGGGCTGGTGCAATCCAGCTGCACCGGCCCGTCTTTGCTGGCGCCGTCGCCCGGCGCGTCGGGATGCGCGGCGCGGCTCACCGCACCTGCGCCTTCGTCCGCCATCACATCCTTGGGCGTGCGCGGCATATTCTCCGGCACAACCGCGGCTTGCGGCTTCTGGTCGCCCCATTGATAGACCGTGGCGTAATGCACGGCGCCGATGGCCACCGACGTCAGCGGGTCAACCTTCAAATCCGTGGCGATGCCCAATTCCGCCGACACGATCTCGCGGATTAAGGGTGTGCGGCTTGGGCCGCCGATGAAGATCAATTTGTCCACATCGTCATGTTTGTAATTATTCTCTTCCAGCACCTGGCGGGTGAGCGCGATCGTCTGCATCACCGGTTCGCGGATCAAATCTTCATACTGCTTGCGGGTAATGACGACATCCAAGAACATGTCGGTGCCGCTCTGGTCGGTCAGCCGCACTTCTTCGTCGCTAGCGAAAATCTTGGTCTGCTCGACGGTGGACAGCTCGATCTTCGCCTTTTCCGCCGCCAGATGCGCGATGCGGATGAGGCGGTGATATTGCTTATCGCGCTGAAAATTCTCCGGCAAGTCGAAATGCGTAGCGAGCCACGGGCGCACGATTTCATTGACCAACATGCGATCGAAATCGCGTCCGCCGAGCATATTGATGCCCTGATGCGCCACCACATCAATCCGGCCTTCAATGACTTCCACCAAAGCCAAGTCAAACGTGCCGCCACCGAGATCATAGATCAAATACTGCCCGGAACGCCGCTGCGTGCCGAGCGCCGACATTGCCGCCGCTATCGGCTCCTGCAGCAGTGTGACATTGCTCAGGCCGGCCAGATTGGCGGCGCGCATCGTCGCTTCGCGCTGCAATTGGTTGAAGGCGGCGGGAATGGTGATGACCGCGCCGTGGATCGGCTCGTCGCCGGTCTCGTTCGCCGCCTGCCCCAAGAGCTGGCGGATAATTTCCGCCGAACATTCTTCCGGACTGAGGCTGAGTTCCACCGCCGGAATTTGAATTGGCGTTGAGGTGCCCATCAGCCGCTTGAAGCCCATGGCCACCGCGTCCGGCGCCAGCATGGCTTGGTCATAGGCGCGCCGGCCATAGAGCCGGTGGCCGCGCTTGTCGAAATAGATGACCGAGGGCAGGACATCGCCGCCATCCAGCGGCTTGAAGACCTTGACCTCGCCATTCACCACGCCGGCAACCACGGAATTCGAAGTGCCGAGATCAATGCCTAAATACATCGCTCAATCCGTTATCAGCCGCCGGTAGCGGCGCGCATGTTTGACTAATCCTCTGTTCTAGCTTGAAAATAATTCTCTTGTCCAAGCAAAAGCCCCGCACAGCCGGCGCAAATATTTTAACCAGTGTGGCAACGCAAAATTGGCGTTAGATTTCAAGCCTGCCGGTTCGCAGCCCCTTCACGAAAGGTTCAACCATGTCCGAACACACCACCAACCCGACCCTGCCCAACTATATGACCAGACTGCATCAGCCCGGCCAAGCCGATGCTGGCAAGCCGACGATTGTCTTGCCCTTTGAGTTGCTGACCTTAGAGCAACTAGCGCAGCCCCACCGGCCAGCCGGTGCCACCACTGCGACGGCGACGCAAAAATTGACCAAAGGGTAAGACAAAGCGCCCGCAACGTCACACGTTGCGGGCGCCTGTTTTACTTCAAGTCCGGCTGTTAAGCGGCGGCCTTGCCTTCCACCGCCGGCGCCTTGCCCGCACCGATCTTGATGGTGCGCGGCTTCATCGCTTCCGGCACTTCCCGCACCAGGTCAATATGCAGCAAACCGTGCTGCAGGGTGGCGTCGGCTACGCGGATATGGTCGGCCAGTTGGAACCGGCGCTCGAACGCCCGGCCGGCAATGCCGCGATAGAGGTAATGCTTCTCCTCCGTCTCCGCCTTGCCTTTGCCGTTCACCAGCAGCTGGTTGTCCTGCGCGGTGATGCTGATATCCTCTTCGCCGAACCCAGCCACCGCCATGGTGATGCGGTAGCGATCTTCCGCCATTTTCTCGATATTATAGGGCGGGTAGGCCACGGCTTGCTCATCCAGCTTGGTCATCCCGTCCAGCATCCGCGCCAGACCATCAAAACCCACCGAACTGCGGAACAGCGGGGTCAAATCAAAATTCCTCATTCTATCCTCCAAGAAGCGATAGCATCTTGAGGCCGACGACCCGACAATCGGCATCGCCCCCTCAGCATAGGAGATGGGCAGGCGTCACTGCACACGCAAGCCTGACGGTCGTTTAAATATTCAGCGGCGCGGTCTTGAAATTGGGGAAGATAATGCCCAATTGGTTTTCAGCACCATGCCGGCTTAACACCGGCGCCAGCACATCGCGATAATTATTGGCGACCGGCACATCGCCCGGCCCTTCCAGAATATCGCGCTCCAGCCCCGGCCAGCGCCCTGCTATCTGCCCGCCCTTGACGCCGCCGCCCAGCACGAACATCACGCTGCCGCGCCCATGATCGGTGCCGAAGGAAGAGTTTTCCTGCACGCGCCGCCCGAACTCCGTCATCACCACCACGCTCACCGTGGCGAGATGCGATCCCAAATCCTGCGCGAAGGCGCCCAAGCCTGCCGCGAGTTGACGCATCAACGGCTCAATCAAGGTCTTCTGCGTGAAATGCGAATCCCAGCCTTCCAGATCAATCGCCACCGCCTCCAGCCCGACCTGCGCCTTGATGAGCCGCGCCGCCTGCAACAGCCGGTTGCCGAAAGCGCCGTCAGGATATTGCGCGCCGCGCTCCGGCGTATAAGCCGCCGTGCGCAGTTTTTCCAACCGTCCGAGCGCGCTCAACGTGTCCCGCCCCGCCGCCGCCAACGGCCCCGGCGTGGCGCGATACAGCGCCTGCAGCTGCGCCGTCAGCGCCGCCGTATCGCCGCCCAGCGCGAACTGATCCAGATTCTGCAGCACGGTGGCTGCCGGCGCGCCGCGCAAGGCTTCCGGCATGGTGGTGCCCAGTGCCAGCGCCGCCAGCGCGCTGCTAGCCGTGGCGCTGCCATAGCGCAGAAACCGCCCCAGCCAGCCGCCGGCGGCGATGCCGCCATGCTCCATCAAATCCTGCGCTTCAAAATGCGATCGCGTATCATCCTCCGAGCCGGCGGCGTGAATAATCGCCAGCTGCCCATCTTCATAATAAGGGTGCAACTGTTTAAGCAGCGGATTGAGGCCAAAAAACCCATTGAGCGGCAGCGCCTCTTTCTCCGGCACCGCGAGGAAAGCCCGCGCCGTGTAATATGCTGGCTCCTGCACCGGCGCGACCAAACTCAACCCGTCGGCCGCGCCGCGCAGAAACACTACCACCAGCGTCCGTTGCTGGTCGCCCTGGCCGGTGATGAGCGCTTTTGCCGCCACTCCCCCCCCCCCTCAACAATATTGAAAGGCTGGCGCCGCCAGCAGCAAGGCCAAACCATTGCCGGCATCTTGATAGGCTTGACGCTCCGCAACGGTAGGCCGACGCCCCAACGCCGCCGCCATCACGCCATCTACGCCGCCGGCCTGCTGCAGCAAGGCCGCTTGATCTATGGTTGCGTCCAGCTTGCCTTCCGTCAGTGCCACCGCAAAATTCCAGCGCCACAGCAGCGTATTGAGCCAGGGCGCCGCCTCCTGCGGATAACCATCCGGGGTCGGGTAATGGAACGGCGCGTGTCCCATGCGCGTCAGATAATCCAGCAGCGCGGCGCTGACGCGCGTCTCCGCCTGCGTGCCGCGCAAAGCGGCAACAATATACTCAAATGGCCGGCGCAATTTGTTGCCGCGGCTGTTCCGAAACGCCGCCGTGGCGAACAAGGCGCGCAGCACGGCCGGAATATCGCCGTCGCTGGCAGTGAAGGCCACGGCCACCGCCTTGACGGCGTCTTCCGGCGGCGCGTCGGCGATGAAACGGCGGCACAATTTGGTGGCGATGTAATCGGCCGTCGCCGGATGTTTGGTGACGATGGCCAGCACCCGGTCAAGATCACCAGCACCCTGGCCGGCGGGGATGTTTTCGCCCAGCACCTTCTTGGCGCCGTCATCATGCAAATCGGGGTTGAACTCCACCACGCCTTTGCGGAATTGTTCCTTGCCGCGCACCGTCCAGCCGGTCAGGCAGCGTGCCACTTCCATCACATCCTGCTGCGTATAACCGCCATGCACGCCCAGCGTATGCAGCTCCAATAATTCCCGCGCGTAATTCTCGTTGGGCGGGCCATTGTCCTGCTTGCGGTTCTCCCGCCCGTCCAGATACCACAACATCGCCGGACTGAGCGCCGAAGCGCGCAGCAATTCGGGAAATTTGCCGAGCGCGTGCCGGCGAATGACCTCGCGGTCATCGGCGGCCTTCAGCCATTTGCATTCGCCCTTGGAGCAATCAATGTTGAAATGATCCGTCCAAAACTGCACCATCACTTCATAAAGCTGGCGGCGCGAATAAGTGGCGCGCAGCACCGTGGCGCGCAGCAATTGCTGCTGCAGATGATCGTCCTTGTATTCATAAAGTTCGGCCAGCGGTTGCTGCAGCACCTCCAGCCGCCGCACGGCGACCTGCACCGGCTTATCGTCCAGCGCCTCCGGTTTGAGTTGCTCTTCCAGATAAGCGGTGACGGCCGCTTCCGGCGTCGCGCCCAGCGCTTTGACCCGTGCATAATCGCCGCCGCGCAGCCCATAGCTTGTCCGCAACAGCACATGCGCGATGAGATCAACCTGGGCGCCGACCGCCGGCTGGAAAGGCAGATTCTCAATCAGCGGTTCTTGCCAACCCGGCAGATATGTCCAGGGCGCTTTCTCGCAGCCCGCCAGCAGCCCCAGCGCCGCGGCACCGGCGCCGCCCTGCAGCAGGCCGCGGCGCGTGATGGTCATGCGGCTTTCCGCTTGCGGCTGAAGCGCACGCGCAGAAACACGCCGAAGCCGCTGATGAGCGTCCAGGGCAGCACCGCGAACCAGCCGATGACAGGCAAAATGAAGGTGATGCCCAGCACCAGCCCGCCGCGCCACACTTTGCGCCAGGGTTGCGCGTTGTCTTGCGGGCTAGACAATCCCTGCCCGATCTGCCGGCACAGGCCGGTGGAACCCACCAACCCGAACAGCACGATTAGCACCACGAGACCGATGCCGCCGATCTGCAGAATGGGGTTGCCCATATGAGCAGCCAGTGCGAAAGCGCCCGTCAGCAACGGCGCGGCGACAACCAACCCGAGCAACGTGCAGCGCACCGGCGTGGTGGCATAACGCTCGCGGCACTTTTCAACCATTGACGGAAACAAGGCTTCGGTGAACAGCCAATAGCTGATGAAGGCGATATAGAAACCAATGACGATCAACGCCCCAAACAGAATATCGGCCATAATCATGGGCGCCACCTCGTTCGAATCACCTTACTGAGTGTGGCGGCGTCGGCGGTTGCGGTCAATGCGTCTCAGGCCGCGCGCGGCGCGAGAAACCGCGGCGCCACAGCCGCCAGCGGCGTCGGGGTAATACCAAGTGCCGCCAGCCCCAGCGCGTCCGGCGCCACGATGTTATCCGACTGCAGCAATTTGACCTGATCCACCGTCAGCAGCGGCGTGGGCATGAGTTGCAGCAAGCGCGCTTTCAAAGTCGCCAAACCCCACGGCAGCGGCAGCAGCAACCGCCGGCGCCCCGTGGTGGTCATGATGTAATCCAGAATTTCCTTGAAGCTCAGCACCTGCGGCCCGCCCAACTCATAAACCTTGCCCGCCGCCTGTGGCTTGGCCAACGCCGCCATGACCGCCGCCGCGACATCCTCCACGAACACCGGCTGAAACTTCGTCCGCCCGCCGCCGATCAGCGGCAGGAACGGACTCCAGCGCGCCAGGCCGGCGAATTGGTTGAGAAAATTATCGTCGGCGCCGAACACCACGCTTGGCCGCAAAATCGTCGCCGCCGGCATGGCCTGGCGTAACGCCGCCTCGCCCTGCGCCTTGCTGCGCGCATAAGCGGCCGGACTGTCCGGCGCTGCGCCGATGGCCGAGACATGCACCAGCCGCCGCGCGCCAACCGCCTGCGCCGCCAGCCCCAGCCGCCCCGGCCACAGCCCATGCAGATGCGCGAAGGCGTGCTTGCGCGGCTCAAAGAGAATGCCGATGAGATTGACCACCTGCGTGGCGCCGCGCAGTGCGGACAGCACCTGCCGGTCATCGCTGAGCCGGCAGGACACGGGCACGATCTGCCCCACCGCCCCCATGGGCTTGAGCAGCTTGGCCTGGTCGGGGTCGCGCGTCGGCACGATGATCTGCACGTCTGGCTGCTTGGCCAGCAACCGCACCACCTGCCGACCGATGAGGCCGCTGCCACCGAAAACCACGGTTTTTTCCGTCATGCCCCGCCCTCCGCCATGGTTAACCCTCCGACTCTAGGCAAGACGGCTGCCGCCGGCAAGACTTAGGGCGCCGCACCGCTCATTGGGCTACCCTCGTTAGCTCTGGCGCCAAATGCCGCTTGACTCTCCCCCCGCCGCCATTTACCAACGCAGCCTGTTCTTTGCCGGCTTTTCATCTGTGCCCAGATGGCGGAATTGGTAGACGCGCAGGTTTCAGGTACCTGTGGCAGCGATGTCGTGGAAGTTCGAGTCTTCTTCTGGGCACCATCTATTTTAGCGATAAATTGGTAAGGCCTGTGGGACAAATGGTGCAACAGGCACAATGCCAGCAAATAAATAGATTTCACATACACCACACACCCTGCTGCATATCCGGCATTATTTGCAGCGCACCTGAAGAGTTAAGTCAGTGCGAGCAGCGCGGATCAACTTGAACAAGATTCGAGGCTTTGTTTCCCAGACGCAACCGCGAGGATCAAGAGTATGGACTTCAGTGGAATCATTGAACGACTAGACTCTGAGTGGAACACGAACGGCTTCTTCGGTTTGGTTCGGAATGGACACTACGACACCAGAAAGGCTCAGGAAATCCTAGAGATGTTGCGTACAATTAATATCGGCGAGGACGAATTGCTCCCGAAACGTTTGGTCGCGCTACTCTGGTATTTGCCCAGCTTCCTCGAGTGGCAATCTGAGCGGGTTGCGGAAAGAGGGGGCGATAGAGCTTCCTACAAAAGGTTCACTACTGAGGTGCATAACACCTTGGAAAAGATGCTCGGCACACCATAGCCGGCTCCTTGCCGTAGTAGATGCCTAAACCGGCTGCAGTCCAAAACGCCACGCATCGTCTTCCACCCACAGCGGCTAGGATTAACATTAACGGAGAGTTTGCGCCTTCCCAAGCCCTTGCCTATATTCCGCCACGATAGGCTGCAAAGGATAATCCATGACCATCACCCTGCATCACGGCGATTTGCCCGCCGGTTTGAGTTTCGGCACCAGCGTGGCGCTGGATACGGAATCGCTCGGTCTCAGTGCGCGGCGCGACCGGCTGTGCCTGGTGCAACTTTCGGCCGGCGATGGCGACGCGCATCTGGTGCAGTTCCGCCGCGACGATTATGCCGCCCCCAACCTTCGCGCCCTGCTGGCCAATCCGGCCGTGACCAAATTGTTCCATTTCGCCCGCGCTGACCTCGTCATGCTGCGGCATTATCTGGGCGTCATGCCGGCGCCGGTTTATTGC
>CAZBSB010000041.1:0-13530 GCA_964494535.1 uncultured Rhodospirillales bacterium | reverse complement strand
CCTGCGCCGCGTGCAGAAGCTGGCGGTGCAGGACGGCATCGTGGCATCCTATATCCACAACGCGGTGGCGCCGAATGTCGGCAAAATCGGCGTGCTGGTGGCGTTAGAGTCAACTGGCGACAAGACCAAGCTGGCCGAACTGGGCAAGCAGCTGGCCATGCATGTGGCGGCCGCCGCGCCGCAGGCGCTGAGCATCGCCGCTGTGGAGCCGGCCAAGCTGGAGCGCGAGAAGGCCATTTTCGCCGAGAAGGCTGCCGCTTCCGGCAAACCCGACGCGATCATCGCCAAGATGGTGGAAGGCAGCGTGCGGAAATATTACGAGGAAGTCGTGCTGCTGGAGCAGGTCTTCGTGGTGGACGGCGAAAACAAGGTCAGCAAGGTGGTGGAGAACGCGGCAAAGACCGTGGGCGCGCCCGTGAAGCTGGCCGGTTTTGTGCGCTTCCAGCTCGGTGAGGGCATCGAAAAGGAACAATCCGACTTCGCGGCGGAAGTCGCGAAGATGGCTGAGCAGGACAACGATCCCAACAAAAAGTAAGCTGCTCGAATGTTGCCACCATGCCGTCATCATCGCGCCATAGTGGCGTGATGATTGGCGGCTGACGATGAAACGGCTTTTTCTCCTGCTTTGTGTATTGGGTGTGCTGCTGGCAATTTACGCCAGTTGCATCGAGCCGTTTCGCCTGCGAACCGCCACTGTCACGGTGACGACACCCCAATGGCCTTATCCGCGGCCGCTGCGCATCGCGCTGCTCAGCGATATGCACATGATCTGGCCGTGGATGACGTCGGCGCATTTGCAGAACATCGTGCAGGCGACCAACGCGCTGCAGCCGGATGTCGTGCTGCTGTTGGGCGACTATGTCGGCACCCATCCGTTCGGCCGGCAGCTGGAGGCCGCCACCGCCCTAGAACCCCTGAAGCAGTTGGAGTCCCGTTGCGGCGTCTTTGCCGTGCTGGGCAATCATGACTGGCATCCGGCCGGCGATTGGCCGGCGGCGCTGGCCGCCACCGGCATACCGGTGCTGCAAAATCAGGCGCGGGCGGTGGAATGCGGCGAGAGCCGCTTCTGGGTAGCGGGGCTGGAGGATATGTGGTGGCGCCACGCGGATATCGACGCCACCCTGGCGATGGTGACGGATGCGGCGCCCGTTATCATGATGATGCATCATCCCGATTCGTTTCCGGAGGTGCCGGAGCATGTGGCGCTCAGCGTGGCGGGGCATACGCATGGCGGGCAGATACAGATACCGTTTTACGGGCCGGTGGCCACCGTCATCCCGTCGCGCTATGGCTTGCGTTATGTCTATGGCGCGGTCGAGGAAAGTGGTAAAAATCTCGTGGTTACCAGCGGCTTGGGCATGACCGGCGTGCCGTTCCGCCTGCTTACGGCGCCGGAAATCATGCTGGTCACGCTGCGCGGCCAGCCGGAATAAGCGATGCAAGTATAGTCCGTAAAGCTATGGCAAAGGCCGAACTTCTGGCGTATAACGCCAGCCGACAGCGACGGACGGATGGGAGCGAATGATGAGCGAAAACACGGCAGAGAAACGGCAGGGTAGTGGCATGACCAGCACGGCGACTCCCGTTCCGCACAATGACGAAATCAAATACCGTCGTGTGCTGCTCAAGCTGTCCGGTGAGGCGCTGATGGGCGAGCGCGATTATGGGCTCGACTCCGCCATCGTTGACCGCGTTGCCACCGAGATCAAGGACGTCACCGCCATGGGCGTGCAGGTCTGCCTCGTCATCGGCGGCGGCAATATCTTCCGCGGCGTGAAGGGCGCGGCCGGCGGCATGGATCGCGCGACGGCCGATTATATGGGCATGTTGGCCACAGTGATGAACGCGCTGGCCATGCAAAACGCGCTGGAGAAAATGGGTGTGCCGACGCGGGTACAATCCGCCATTCCGGTGGCCACGGTGTGCGAACCTTATATCCGCCGTCGCGCCCAACGCCACATGGAGAAGGGGCGCGTGGTCATCTTTGCTGCCGGCACCGGCAACCCGTTCTTCACCACGGACTCCGCTGCTGCGCTGCGCGCTTCGGAGATGCAGTGCAACGCACTGCTCAAAGCCACGAAGGTGGACGGCGTGTATAGCGCCGACCCCAAGAAATTCCCGGACGCCAAGCGTTATGACAAGCTGTCCTATCTGGATGTGCTGGCGCAGGATTTGGAAGTGATGGACACCTCCGCCATTTCATTGGCGCGGCAAAGCCGGATTCCCATCCTGGTCTTTTCCATTTTCCAGCACAGCGAATTCGCCAATGTCATTCAGGGCAAAGGCAAGTTTACGATCATCACGGATTGAGCGGTCGGCATGAGTTTCAAGATCGAAGATTTCGGCAAGCGGATGGATGGCGCCCTTGAGGCGCTGCGCAAGGAGTTCGCCGGGCTGCGTACCGGCCGCGCTTCCGTGAGCATGCTCGACCCCGTGACGGTGGAAGTCTATGGCAGCATGATGCCTCTCAACCAGGTTGGCACCGTCAATGTGCCGGAGCCACGGATGTTGACCGTGCAGGTATGGGATAAAAGCGCGGTCAAGGCGGTGGAGAAGGCGATTCGCGAGGCCGGGCTGGGGCTGAACCCGCAGCCGGACGGGCAGCTCATCCGCGTACCGATTCCGGAGCTGAACCAGGAGCGCCGTGCCGAAATCACGAAGATCGCCGGCAAATATGCGGAAACCGCGCGGGTGGCCGTGCGCAATGTGCGCCGCGACGCGATGGATGCGCTGAAGAAGGGCGAGAAGGACGGCGATTTGACCGAAGATGAACATAAGAACCTGTCCGAAAAAGTGCAGAAGCTGACGGACGACCACATCAAGAAAATTGACGAGCTGCTCAGCGGCAAAGAAAAAGAAGTGATGCAAGTCTAGGAACGTCATGGCTGAGACGGAACCCAAACCGCGCCATCTGCATGTTGGCATCATCATGGATGGCAACGGCCGTTGGGCTGCCGCGCGTGGCCTGCCGCGCACCATGGGACATCGCGCCGGCATCGAGGCGCTGAACCGCACCATCCGCTCCTGCCGCGATTTGCCGATCAGCCATTTGACCATTTACAGCTTTTCGGCGGAGAATTGGCGCCGGCCGCTGGAAGAGGTGGAAGAGCTGATGGGTTTGCTGCGCTTCTATCTGCGCGGCGAACTGGCCAATCTGCACCGCGAGAATATTAGGCTGCGCGTGATTGGTGAGCGCGCCATGTTGCCGCCGGACATCGTGGCGATGATCGAACATGCTGAGCAATTGACCGGCGCCAACACCGGCTATGTGCTGAATGTCGCGCTGAGTTACGGCTCGCGGCAGGAGATTACGGCGGCGGCGCGCGCCGTGGCGCTGCAGGTGCAGGCCGGCACGCTGCGGCCGCAAGAGATTGACGAATCCGTCATCGGCGCCGCGCTTTACACGCATGACACGCCGGATGTTGACCTCATCATCCGCACCAGCGGTGAACAGCGCCTGAGCAACTTCCTGCTGTGGCAGGCGGCCTATGCCGAGTTCGTGTTCACGGACACGCTGTGGCCGGATTTCGGCGAGGCCGATCTGCGTCGCGCGCTGGACGATTTCACCAAACGTGAGCGGCGTTACGGAGCCACGCTTGGTCAGCGTTGAGTTAAAGCAGCGCACTTATTCCGGCGTGGCGCTGATTATCATCAGCCTGGTGGCGCTGTATGTCGGCGGTGCCGCCTCGGCGCTGCTCATCGGCGCGCTGGGCGTGTGCGGCATGAGCGAATGGATGCGCATGATCCGGCCGCCGCAGCAGCGCCTGTTTGAAGCCTTGGGCATCGGCATTCTGGTGGTGCTGATGCTGGTTGGGTATTTCTGGCGGCCGGCTTTCGCCTTGATGCTGGCGGTGGTGTTGATGCTGCTGCTCTTTGTCTTCGCGGCGCGGCAGGATTTCGAGCGCGCCGGCTGGATCGCACTGGCGGTGCCCTATATCGGCGGCGGTTGCTTGGCCATGCTCTATGTCCGTCTGTTGCCAGAATTGGGCTTTGCGCTGATGCTCTATTTGCTGCTGGTGGTGTGGGGCACGGATATCGGCGCCTATTTCACCGGTCGGGCGCTGCAGGGGCCGAAGCTGCTGCCGAAAGTCAGCCCGTCCAAAACCTGGTCAGGATTGCTGGGCGGCATGGGGTTGGCGGCCTTGCTTGCCTTTATCGTGGCCGCGGTTCATGATATTCAACAGCCTGGCCTGGCGGTCGCGCTGGCGGCGGTGCTGGCCGTGGTGGCGCAGATCGGTGATTTGTTCGAATCTTACATCAAACGGCGCTGCGGCGTGAAGGATAGCGGCGCAATCATTCCCGGCCATGGCGGTGTACTGGACAGGATTGACGGGTTGATGTTCGCGGCGGCCTTTCTGGCGCTGTTTCAGACGATGGTGGGAGCGCAGAGCGCATGGTGGTGAATTTGCAGCAATCCCGGCCGGCGCAACGGCCGGAACGTACGCACAAGCGTGTGACCATCCTGGGATCGACCGGCTCGGTCGGCACACAGACAATAGACCTGCTGCACATGCAGCCGGACGCCTATGACGTGGTGGCGCTGACCGCCAACCGCAACGTGCCTTTGCTGGCGCAGCAGGCGCGGCAATTGCGGGCGCAGCGCGCCGTGGTGGCCGATGACAGCCAGTATGCCACGCTCAAAGCCGCCTTGGCCGGTTCCGGCATCGAAGCTGCCGCTGGTGCTGCCGCCGTGGAGCAGGCGGCGGCCGAGGACAGCGATTGGGTGATGTCCGCCATCGTCGGCGCTGCTGGCCTGGCGCCCACCATGGCGGCGGTGCGCCGTGGCGCGGTGGTGGCCTTCGCCAATAAGGAAACACTGGTTTGCGCTGGCGCTTTGATGATGGAGCTGGTGGCCAAGACCGGCGCGCAATTATTGCCGGTGGACAGCGAGCATAACGCCATCTGGCAGGTGTTTGAGGAAGATCGCCGCGAGGCCGTCATGCGGCTGATTTTGACGGCTTCAGGGGGACCGTTTCGGGCGAAAACTCTGGCTGAGATGGCTAAAGCCACGGCGGCCGAGGCGGTGAAGCATCCGGTTTGGGCGATGGGCGCCAAAATCTCCATTGACAGCGCCACCATGATGAACAAAGGACTGGAGGTCATTGAAGCCAGTCATCTTTTTTCCATGCCCGAAGCGAAAATTGATGTGGTGGTGCATCCCCAATCCGTCATTCATAGCATGGTGGAATATGCCGACGGTTCGGTGCTGGCGCAGCTGGGATCGCCAGACATGCGGACGCCCATCGGTTATGCGCTGGCCTGGCCGGAGCGCATGGCAACGCCCGCGGCGCGGCTGGACTTGGTTAAAGTCGGCCAGTTGACGTTCGAAGCGCCGGATGCCGAGCGTTTCCCTTGTCTTAGTCTGGCACGCCAAGCACTGCGCGCCGGCGGCACGGCGCCTGCGGTCTTGAACGCGGCGAATGAAATCGCCGTCGGGGCTTTTTTGGCGGGGCGCGTCGGCTTCCTTGATATTGCCACCATTAACGCTAGAACATTAGAGCAGCTTCCGGCGATGCCGCTGCGGAGTCTGGAGCAGCTCGCGGCGGTGGATGCCACGGCGCGGCAAGCGGCAGAACATATGGTCAAGGCAACGGCGTAATCCGCCAGGCAGGGAGAGGCACATGCAGCAGATTTTGGACGCCGCCTGGCTGCTCCTGACTCATCTTGGTGCCTTCATCGTTGTCGTCAGCATCGTGGTGTTCGTGCATGAATACGGGCATTTCTGGGTAGCGCGCCGCTGCGGCGTGAAGGTGGAATCCTTCTCCATCGGCATGGGCAAGGAGATTTTCGGCTATACCGACAAGCATGGCACTCGCTGGCGCTATTCCTGGCTGCCTATCGGCGGCTATGTGCAGATGTATGGCGATGCCGACCCGGCCTCCTTCACGCAAGACCCCAACGCCGCCGTGATGACCGATGCAGAGCGCAAGGTGGCGTTCTTCGCGCAAAATGTTTGGAAGCGCATCGCCATCATCGCCGCTGGGCCGGGAGCCAATTATCTGTTCGCCTTTTTGCTGTGGTTTGCTTTTGTACTCTTCATGGGTAAGCCATCGGAGCCGCCAGTGATCAAATCTTTTGCTGAGGTTTCAGCGGCACGTGAAGCTGGGATGCAGGTGGGCGACCTCATTGTGAGGCTGGACAATGCGCCCGTCGTGAGTTTTACCGAAATCAGCAGATATATTAATACGGTGGCTAAAGGCGTGCCGCTACAGGTGGAATTCATCCGCGGTTCTGAAACGATGCAATTGCAGGTGAAGCCGATTGTTGATGCTGAGACCACGGTTTCGCGCCTGGGTATCAATGGCGTCAAACACTACACGCCCACAGGTGTCGGCGGTGCGATCGTGGAGGCTGCAGACATTGTTTATTTTATCACCGCCGAGACATTATCGGTCGTCGGTCAAATGATTGCCGGCAAGCGTAGCGCGCAAGAATTGGGCGGGCCGGTACGCATCGCTAAACTATCGGGTGATGTCTTTAAACAAAAAGACCTTTATTCCCTGGTTTGGTTCTTTGTACTGATCTCCGTCAGCCTTGGTCTCGTTAACCTCTTTCCTATTCCGTTGCTGGATGGCGGGCATATTTTCTTTTACCTGATTGAGGCGGTGCGGCGCCGTCCGCTGCCGCCACGGGTGCAGGAATATGCGGCGCGCTTGGGTTTGGGCATCGTGTTGTTCCTGGTGGGCTTCACCTTGTGGAACGACCTTGTCTCGCTTAAGATTTTGCCGTATCTCAAGACTCTGTTCACTTGAGTCATGGATTCTCATGCCTGCATCGTCGCGTCTTGCCCATAGCCTGGTCGCCGGTTTGGTCTTTGGCCTGGCGCTGCCTTTCAGTCCAGAAGCCGCCGCACAGCGTCTGAGCGATCTGCCGGCTCAGCCAGCGCGCGCGCCGCAAGCGCCGGCACCTGTTCGTCCGGCGCCTGAACGGCCGGCGGTGCAAATGGTCACGCCGGCGCCGGTCATTCGTGATCTCAACATCAGCGGTGTGCAGCGTCTGGAGAAGGAAACCGTAGCGTCCTACCTGACGCTGCGGCGCGGCGATGCCGCCGACGAGGCGAAACTGAGCGATTCGGTGCGCGCCCTGTTCGCCACCGGCCTGTTTGAAGATGTGCAAGTGGCCATGGACGGCGCGACCTTGCGGGTGAATGTCGTCGAAAATCCGGTGGTCAATCAGGTGATTTTCGAAGGCAACAGCGCGCTGAAGACCGAGGATTTGGAGAAAGAAGTCCAAATCAAGCCGCGCCTAGTCTATACGCTGCCCCGCGTACAGCGCGACGTGCAACGGCTGCTGGATGTCTATCGCCGTTCCGGTCGCTTTGCGGCGGTGGTGGAGCCGAAACTGGTGCGCCAGGCGCAAAACCGCGTGGACGTGATTTTCGAAATCACGGAAGGCGAGCGCACCGGCATCCGCGATATCAGCTTTGTCGGCAACGAGGCGTTCAGCACCGGCACGTTGCGCGGCGTGATCAACACCCGCGAATCCGCCTGGTGGCGTTTTTTCTCCTCCGCCGATTTCTATGACCCGGATCGCGTGAATTATGACCGCGAGTTGCTGCGCAAATTCTACCTCAACCAGGGCTATGTGGATTTCCGCGTCGCCGGCGTGAACGCCGAATTGACGCCGGAGAAGGACGATTTTTTCCTGACCTTCACCATCGAGGAAGGGCAACGCTACAAATACGGCAAGATTGACATTGTCAGCGACATCAAGGGTCTGGACGCCACGGCGCACGCCGGGTTGCTGCAGACCGAGACCGGCGACTGGTATAGCGCCGAGCAGGTGGAGCGTAGCCTCGAGAAAGTGACGGCGGCAATTGATCGGCTGCAATTCACCTTCGCCGAAGTGGTGCCGGAGATTGAACGTCGCAAGGACAGCCAGACGATGGATATCGTCTATCGTATCAAAGAAGGCCAACGCCTGTTTGTGTCGCGCATCGAGGTCGGCGGCAACACACGCACTGAGCATAAAGTCATTCGGCGCGAGATGGAATTCGCCGAAGGTGACGCCTTCAACAAGATTAAACTGGAACGCTCGCAACAGCGCATCCGCGATCTCGGCTTCTTTGAAGACGTGAAGATCACGCCCACGGAAGGCGCGCAGCCCGACCAGACCACCTTGCAAGTGGATGTGAAAGAAAAAGCCACCGGCGAATTGTCCTTCGGCGCCGGTTATTCGACGACCGATGGGCCGCTGGGCGATTTCTCCATCCGCGAAAAAAACTTCCTCGGCAAGGGGCAGGATTTGCGCTTTGGCGCCACGGTTTCCGGCCGCACCCAGCAATATGACATCAGCTTCACCGAGCCATATTTGTTCGACCGTGATCTGGCCGGCGGCGTTGACCTGTTCCGCACCACCACCGACAACCAGGATTCCAGCTCGTTCGACGAGACTAACACCGGCTTCTCGCTGCGCCTCGGTTATCCGCTGGCGGAAAATTGGCGTCAGCGGCTGAATTATACGTTCCAGAACACCAATATTTCCCAGGTGCCGTCCACCGCCTCGCGCTTTATTCGGGAACAGGAAGGCCGCACCAACACCTCGCTGCTCGGCCATGAAATCAGCTATGACACACGGGACAGCCGCCTCAGTCCGACAACCGGCCACATCATTCGTCTCAATAACGACTTCGCCGGCGTGGGCGGCAATGTTCGCTTTCTGCGCAACCGCTTGAAGGCCACGCAATATTTCAGCCTGGCGGATGAATGGGTGTTCAGCGTGGAAGGCGAAGGCGGCCATATGGTTGGCCTGGGGCAGAAAGTCCGCATCGCCGACCGCTTCTTCCTGGGCGGCGACTCGCTGCGCGGCTTCAAATTCTCCGGCGTCGGCCCCCGCGATCTCACCAACAGCGCGAACGAAGACGCTTTGGGCGGAAATTATTTCGTGCGCGGTACGACGGAATTGACCCTGCCCAGCGGCCTGCCGGAAGAAGTCGGCATCAAGCTGCACGTGTTCGCTGATGCCGGCACTTTAGGCGGCGCCGATCTCTCGCCGAAAGCCGGCGAAATTCTGCGCCAGGAAGAGTCGCTGCGCGTCAGCGTCGGGGTTGGCGCCACCTGGCAATCGCCCTTTGGCCCCATCCGCCTTGATGTTGCCCAGCCGGTGATCAAAGAATCCTATGACCAGACCGAGAAATTCCGCTTCAGCTTCGGCACCCGCTTCTAAGCGGCTGCTGCTGGCTGTTTTGTTGGCGCTGTTGAGCGGCGCCGGTAGCGCTTGGGCTGCCGAGGCGCCGGCGGCGCCACCCAAAGTGGCTGCCACCCGCCTGGCGGTGATTGACGTGCAGCGCATCCTGCAGGAATCGCTGGCGGCGCGCAGTGTGCAAAAACAGCTGGAAGCGCAGCGGGCGAAGTTTCAGGCCGAAATCTCCAGCCGCGAGCAGGAACTGCACACCGCGAATGAGGAGCTGAAAGCGGCGCGCGAGCAGGGGGGCGACGCTGCGGCGCCGGCCGGGCTGGAGCAGCGCGAACAGCAGTTGCGGGAGCGTTTTGTCGCTATCGAACGCGATGTGCAAAGCAAGCGCCACGCGCTGGATGAAGCATTCAACAGCTCTATGGGCGTGGTGCGCGGCAGCCTGCTGCAGGTGGTGCAGGAGCTGGCGGCCGAGCAGGGGGTCGCCGCCGTGCTGCTCAAGCCGCAACTGCTGTGGCATGACCCCGCGCTTGACCTGACGACGACGGTGCTGCAGCGGCTGAATGAGCGGCTGCAGAATGTGCCGGTCAAGATTGAGCCGCCGCCCGCAGCGGTGCCTGATCCAGCGCCCAACAGCCCGCCTCCCGCTAAAAAATGAGGCTAGGCGGCCGGCGCCAATCCCGCTAGATTGCCAGCAAATAGGATATTGGAGCGCCGGTGAGTGTCGCGGTTAAGGCCGTGGCCAGCGGCGCAATATGGTGCAGGCGAAGATGGATACGGTTGAAACAACTGGGCAAACCGCCCGCGGGGTCATGGATATCGGCGCCATCATGGCGCGCATTCCGCACCGCTACCCTATGCTGCTGATTGACCGCGTGATAGACGTGGTTTCCGGCGAAAGCGCGACCGGCATCAAGAATGTCACGGCCAACGAGCCGTATTTTCAGGGTCATTTTCCCAATCACCCCATCATGCCTGGTGTGCTGATTGTGGAGGCGATGGCGCAAACCGCCGCCACCGTGGTGGTGGATTATATTTCCGGCACCAGCGCGGCGAATGACCTGGTCTATTTCATGACTATCGAAAATGCGCGCTTCCGGCATCCGGTGGTGCCGGGCGATACGCTGCAGCTGCGCGTCAAGAAGCTGCGCGAACGCGGCCATGTCTGGCGCTTCAACGGCGAGGCTTTTGTCGGCGACCGGCTATGCGCGGAAGCGGTTTATACCGCCATGCTGGTCAAAGACGGCGCCCGGCCGGCGGCCAAAGCCGGGGCGGCGGCGTGAGTACGGTCATCCACCCGACCGCCTTGGTTGATCGCGCCGCGCAAGTGGGGCGCGATGTCACCATCGGCCCCTATTGCATCGTCGGCCCCCATGTCGTGTTGGGCGAAGGGGTGCAGCTCATAGCGCATGTCTATGCTGATGGCCGCACCCAGATCGGCGCCGGCACGGTGGTTTATCCCTTCGCCTCCATCGGCACACGGCCGCAGGACAAGAAATATCACGGCGAGCCGTCGGAGCTAATCATCGGCCGCGACAATCAAATCCGTGAGCATGTCACCATGAATCCCGGCACCGAAGGCGGCGGCATGGTGACGCAAGTGGGCGATGGCTGCCTGTTCATGATGGCGGCGCATGTGGCGCATGATTGCCGCATCGGCGACAATGTGATTTTAGCCAACAACGCTACGCTGGCCGGCCATGTGACCGTGGGCGATTATGCCATCATCGGCGGCCTCTCCGCCGTGCATCAATTCGTCCGCATCGGGCCGCACGCCATGATCGGCGGCATGTCCGGCGTGGAGAGCGACGTTATTCCCTATGGCACGGTGAAGGGCGAACGGGCGCATCTCGCCGGCCTTAACACCGTGGGCATGGAGCGGCGCGGCTTCAGCAAGGATCAAATCCGTGAGTTGCGCACGGCCTATCGCATGTTGTTCGCGCCGGAAGGCACGATGGCCGAACGGCTGGACGAGGTGGCGCGGGTCTATGACGGCCAGGCGTTGGTGGCCGAAGTGCTGAATTTCATCCGCGACAAGAACAGCCGCTCATTGTGCCAGCCGGAACCGGCGGCCTGACCATGACGGCAGCGACATCAGCTTCGCGCCTGGGCGTCTTGGCCGGCGGTGGCGGCGCGCCACGCCGCTTGTTGCAATTTCTGCATGCCGCCGGCCGGCCTTATTTTCTGGTGTGTCTGCAAGGGCAGGCGGATGCTGATTTGGGTGCCGGCGCGCCGCATTGCTGGCTACCGCTCGGCGCCGGCGAGCGGTTGGCGCAAACGCTGCGGGACGAGAACGTCACCGACATCGTGATGATCGGCAAGGTGCGGCGGCCTTCATTGCATGAATTGCGGCCAGATGCTTTCACACTGAAGAAGCTGCTGCAAGTCGGCTTCGCCATGTTAGGCGATGACGGGCTGCTGCGCGCCGTGACGCGGCTCGTCGAGGCGGAAGGATTTCGCGTCGTCGGTATTCAGGATGTGACGCAGGAATTTCTGTTGCCAACCGGCCAGCTGAGCGCCGCGGCGCCGACGGAACAAGATTGGCATGACATAAGGCGTGGTGCCGCCGTGGCGCGGCAATTGGGGCTGGCGGATACCGGCCAATCCGTCATCGTGCAGCAGGGAATGGTGCTGGGGGTGGAGGCGATTGAGGGCACGGATGCGCTGATCGCGCGCTGCGGCGCCTTGAAGCGGGAAGGCGGCGGCGGCGTGCTGGTCAAGCTCTGCAAGCCGCAACAGGATAAGCGTCTGGATTTGCCCAGCATCGGCGCCGGCACCATCGCCGCGCTGCGCGCGGCCGGTCTGGCCGGCGTGGCGGCGGAAGCTGGTAAAAGTCTCTGTTTTGACCGCGCCCAGGCCGTCAGCGACGCCGATGCCGCCGGCTTGTTCCTGCTCGGTTTCGTGCCGGACGATGCGGCGGGAGCCGCGACATGAGCGCGCCGGTGATTTTCCTGCTGGCCGGCGAACCTTCCGGCGATTTGTTGGGGGCGCGTTTGATCGAGGCGTTGCGCAAGCGCGGCCCCGACAATCTGCGGTTCGTGGGCGTGGGCGGCGAGCGCATGGTGGCGGCGGGGCTGGAGCCGTTTTTCCCGCAAAAGGAGCTGGCACATTTCGGGCTGGCGGAGTTGCTGGTGCATGTGCCGAATCTGCTGCGGCGCATTCGGCAGACGATCGCCGAGGTGAAAAAACTGCGGCCGGCGGCGCTGGTGACGATTGACGCGCCGGATTTTTCCTTTCGTGTCGCCAAAGCCCTGAAAGGGGCGGGGATACCGCTCATCCATTATGTGGCGCCCACGGTTTGGGCGTGGCGCCCCAAACGGGCGCAGAAGATTGCCAAATTCCTCGATCACTTGATGGTCTTGCTGCCGTTTGAGCCGCCTTATTTCACGAAGGAAGGCCTGGGTTGCACCTTCACGGGTCATTCGATTGTCGAAAGCCCCATCGCGGCGGGCGACGGCGCGCGGTATCGGGCGCGGCATAAACTGGCGCCGGAAACGCCGTTGCTGACCGTGCTGCTGGGCAGCCGCAACAGCGAAGTCACGCGCCTGGAGCCGGTGTTCAAAAAGACGTTGGAATTGTTGAAAGCCCGGCACCCCGATCTAGTCTGCGCCGTGCCGACCGTGCCGCAGATCGAGGAACGAGTGCGCGCCGCGGTGCAGGACTGGCCGTTGCCTACCATCGTGACGACCGATGATGAAAACAAGTATGACGCCTTTAAGGCATCGCGCGCCGCGCTGGCTTGCTCCGGCACCGTGGCGCTGGAGCTGGCGCTGGCGCGGCTGCCGGCGGTCATCACCTATCGCATGAGTCCCATTACGGTCGCGCTCTATGGCCTGTTCATCAAAATGCGCTTCGCCAATCTGGTGAATATCATGCATGACCGGATGGTGGTGCCGGAACTGCTGCAGCATCATTGCCGGCCGGATAAGTTGGCGGCGGCCTGCGAAGTGTTGCTCACGGACGTGGCGGCGCGGCAGGAGCAGATCGCCGAGTTAGAGCGCGTGGCGGAATGGCTGGGAGCCGATGCCAGCAGCCTGCCGCCGTCCGAGCGCGCGGCATTGGTGGTGCTGCAACAGGCGAAATTGCTGACATGACGGAACGGCGATGAAAATCCTGCAGGTCATACCCCATCTGGGCGCCGGCGGCGCCGAGCAGGCGGCGGTGGATATCAACGCCGCGCTGACGGCTGCCGGGGAACAAAGCCTGGTGGTTTCGGCGGGCGGCCACCGCGTGCCGGAGATTGCCGCGGCCGGCGGCAAACATATCACCTTGCCTGTGGCCAGCAAAAATCCGCTGACCATCATGCTGAACAGCGAACGGTTGGCCAAAATCATCCGCGATGAGCGGGTGGACATCATTCATGCACGCAGCCGAGCGCCGGCCTGGTCGGCGCTGCTG
>CAZBSB010000040.1:0-13803 GCA_964494535.1 uncultured Rhodospirillales bacterium | reverse complement strand
AGGTCTGGCTGAGCCACGGGTGCGTGCCCGGCGCCGTGTCCGTGATGCCGGTGATCTGATAGGCGTTGGACGTGTAGCTGAAGTTCCGGGCGACGGCGCCTGTGGTGGTGTTGTCGTTCGCGGCGAGACGCTGGCGGATATTGTCATTCGCAGCGGCCGTGCCGCGAGGCACAGCCACGCGGCACGATACAGCTTCAACCGTCTTGGCCGCAGAGCCAAGACGGTTGGCTACTGTTGTCTGCCGGTGGTGGCGTGCTGGCCGCATCGCTTGCCTTAGCATAATAACCATAACTCATAGTGGTAGTCCTAATACAACGTTAGCATCGTATCCCAAGCCAAATGCTCCAATGTTATTGCCTGCCGGGTCGTAAAATTGTGCGCCTGTAAGATATTTACGCATGACACAGTTGATGAATGGCACCCTTACAAACGCCCAACAAGCACGGTCTTGCGGGATTTTAAAAATGACAGTGCCTTGCGGAATTTTGCGTTCGTCAAATACATAGCGATGCACATTAACAATCTGTGTTGGATCACTATGACGATATTGGATATCGGATTTGTGTAAATCTAGGCAGTCAATAACTTTCAGCACATTGAGAGTGTAATATTGTTTTTTCTTGATGTTAACTAGCGGCAAAAACTCGCAGTCCTGGCCAATCAGGGGCTCAAGTGCATCTTTAGCCTTTTGCGATACAGCAGGTGCGCATAGGTCGAAACTCAAAAAATCAGGGTTACGAAACGATTTATTTCTGATTTTAAGCTCTTTTGGTGCCTCCCACGTGTTCGCCATACTGCGCCCGGTGAATTCATCGTCACCTCGTCGTCTACCTAGGTCAAGACTTAGAACATCTTTTGATTTAGCGCCGAGCATCCACGTCTGAAGATCATTGCGCTTGTTGGAGAGATCGTTTGATGAGGTCATCATCTGCCTTTCTAAGTCCTACCACAGCATCCTCAACAGAATGCCATGTTCTCGAGAGATCGTTGATCATCTTATAGTAATCTCCTGTGTGTATTTTGTTATGGAAATCTTTCGGCAGGGCAACGCCATTAACGGCAGCATCAATGCCAAGAGCTTTGAGTTTATCCTGTGCTTCCTTAGCAAACTTGGATCCTCTAGCAACAATGTGATGACATGCCTCAAGACCTTTCGTTGCACCCTCACCTATGTCGTCAAGATTTCTAGCAAGTTTGCTCCCTCGATATGTCTGGATGATAGTGCCCGCACCGCCAGGTAAACCCGGAATAACGACGGCAGTAACGTCATAGGCCAAGCCTACAACGTCAACAACAACTGCAAAATAATTGCCAGCAGCGCCGTTTGCACCGATGGATATGATGTCTATGCCAACATTGATGCCATCCCAGCCGGTTTCAATAACCAACCCCAGCGGATCAATCCCCATCATGGGGCTGCCGCCCACATACCCCGTGAGATTAATGCCGCCCGGCTCGCGTATCGGATCAACATTGAGCCACTTGCCATTGGCGGGGTTGTAGGCTCTGGTCGTGCTGAGCAGCAGGGTCATGTTGGTCTGCGCGAACAGGCCGGCATAGGTGTAGCCGGTCGTCACGGTGCCCTAGCTTCTGGCGACTTCGCCGTAGGGGCGATAGTCGAAGCTGCCCACGAGCGTGGGCGTGCCGGTGATGTCAATCACATCGCGCACGCTGCCGAGATGGTCGGTCAGTGTCAGATACTTCTTGGTGCCGCTGTGTACATACTCGCCCTCGCTGTAGAACCGTTTCTCGGCGGTGTCCGAACCGTTGCGCTGCTGGCAGATGGCGGCGCCGCACCACAGATAGCGCGTCTCCGTCGCGCCGACGGTTTGCTTCAGGCGCCGGCCTAAGCCGTCATAAGCGAAGGTCACCGTCGTCGCGCCCTGCGTGATCGTCTTCAGCCGGTCGGCGGCGTCGAACGTAGTGGTGCGCGTGCCGTCGCTGCTCAGGTTCCCGTTCGCCGCATGACAACGGCGATCATTATTATTTGCAGCGATAGAGCGCGCAAAACAAATCGCTGAAAAATCTTCTAACCGCAGTGGCTGCATTCATGCACTCCGTTTGCCTGCAACCCGTAACACAAACCGGCGCAGTGGTGAAGCGGTGCCACCCCATGGAGCGCCATCGCCACAGCGCCGCGGCCGCCAGCAGGCTGTTGACCGCGAGCCGATAGCAGCATCCCGTCCTACCCACCCAAGCGCAATTGCCCCAGCGCGCCGTAGAGCGGACCCAAGACGGCCAGCACGATCCAGGCCAACATGCCGCCAACCAGCAGCGTTAGCGCCGGTTCCAGCGCGCCGATGAGTTGTTTGCTTTGCGCCATCACGGCTTGGTCGCAGTCGGCGCTGGCTTGTTGCAGCTGGGCGGCGAGGGTGCCGGTTTGCAGGCCGATCTGGGCGCGTCGCGCGATGATGCCTTGAAACGACGGCGCCGCGCCCCAGGCCGCCGCCATGTCCTGGCCGGCGGTGACGCGGGCGATGATGCCCTGCAACTCGGCCTGCATGGCACGGTTGTGCAGAGCCTGGCCGGCCGATTGCAGCGCCGGTAAAATCGCCACGCCGCCGCCCAGCAGAATGGCCAGATGATGCAGAAACAACGCCAGTTCTCGTTGACGCAGCAGTGTGCCAACAACCGGCAGGCGCAGCGCCAGCTTGTCCAACACGCCAGCAAACAGCGCAGAGCGCCGGCGCATGATACCGCCGGTGATGATCGCCGCCAGCAGCGTGAGCGGCAACACCCAGACGAGCCACGAAAACTGTGCTGCCAGCCAGAACAGCGCGCGGCTATGCCAGGGCAAGGCATAGTCCTGCGCTTGCAAAAAAGCCGCCAGTTCCGGCACCACCACCAGCAGCATGAAGGCGATGACGCCGAACGCCAGCGCCAGCAGGAACAGCGGATAGCGCAGGGCGCGGCGCAGCTGCGCGCCCATCTCCGCCTGCCATAGCGCGTGGTCACGCGCTTTGCTGAACCCGAGCGCCAGATTGCCGCCCGTCATGCCGGCTTGCAGCACCGCCAGCGTCGCGCGCGGAAAGACGCGCGGATGGCGCGCGCACGCCGTGGCCAGGTCAGTGCCGGCTTGCAGTTGGCGCAGTACGTCGCGCAGCGCATCGCGCAGCAGTGAATCCGGCAGGCTGGTCAGCGTGTCTTCCAGGCACGTTGTCAACGGCACACCCGCCTGCGCCAAGGCCGCCATTTGCGTGAAGAGCAGCGCGCGCTGTTGCGGCGTCGGCGCAGGCGCTGCCAGGCCAAAGCCGCGGCGCGGCGCGCGGCAGGAGAGCAGCTCATAACCCATGCTTTGCAGCCGCAGCGCGAGTTCATTTTCGTTCGCCGCCGGCAGCGCGCCGCGCACCACCTGGCCTTGCTTGGTGACGGCGCGATAGCGATAGGCGGCGTTAGCGGACACGGCGGTCAATCCGGCCGCGGCACGCTGGCGGCCAGATCATCGGCGGCGATGCGGCCGGCGGCCAGCAGGGCTTGCCCTTGCTGCCACATGGTTTGGTAGCGGGTGTCGGCGCCAAAAAGAACGTCGGCATTTTCCGGCAGCGCCAGCAATTCGGCCACCACCGTGCGGCCGCGCCGGCCGGTGCCGAAGCAATGCGGGCAGCCGGAAGCGGGCGCGCTGGGCGCAACAGGTTCCGGGCGCACCAGGCGCAAGGTTTCCGGCTTGGTCTGACAATGCGGGCACAATGTCCGCACCAGCCGCTGCGCCACCACGCCGCGCAGATGCTGCGCCAGCAAGTCGCGGCCGACGCCCAAATCAAGCAGGCGCGGCACGGCGCCGCGTGCGCTGCCGCTATGCAGGCTGCTCAACACCAAATGCCCGGTCATCGCGGCGCGCATGGCTTGCTGCGCCGTGTCGGCATCGCGGATTTCACCAATCAGAATGACATCCGGGTCATGCCGCAACAAAGTGCGTACGCCTTCCGCGAAACCCAGCCCCTGCTGTTCCTGCACCTGTGTCTGGCGGATGCCCGGGAAGTGATATTCCACCGGGTCTTCCAGCGTCATGATGTTGCGGCTGCGCCGGTCAACCGCCTGCAGCATGGCGTTCAGCGTCGTGCTTTTGCCGCTGCCGGTCGGCCCCGTCACTAGCACCAATCCTTCCGGCCGCCGCAGCCAATCATGGAAGCGCGCGATCTGCGCCGGCGTGAAGCCCATGCTGGCAAAGCTGCGGCCGGCGCGGCGCGGGTCGAGCAGTCGCAGCGTTACCGCTTCGCCATGCGTTGTGGGCATGAAGGCGGCGCGGCAATCCAGCACGACGCCGTCACCCAAACTCTGGCTGAAGCGCCCATCCTGCGGCCGGCGCGTTTCGGCGATATTGACGGCAGCGAGAATCTTGAGGCGCTGCAATAGCGCCGGCCAGAAATCGCGGTGCATGGTCTTGACCGTATGCAGCAGCCCATCCACGCGCAACCGAATGAGCAGCGCTGCTTGCTGTGGCAGAAAATGCAGGTCGGAGGCGTCTTGATCCAACGCTTCCTGCAGCAGCGCCAGCAACCAGGGCGCGATGTCTTCCGCCGCGGGCGCGGGCTGCAGCGTGTCTGCCTGGCTGCCCAGGCCATAGCTGCGTTCAATCGCCTGGCGCAGCGCCAGGCTCGGCGCTAGCGCATAATCAATCTCCACCGTGGCACCAATCCAGGACTGAAATTGGTTTTGCGCCACCAGGTCAAACGGGTCAGCGCAGGCGACGCGCAGCCGGCCGTTCTTGCTGCCCAGCGGCAGCAATTGCCAACGCATGGCCTGGCCGTGCGGCAAGCGGCGCAACAGCGCCAGATCAGGCGACAAGTCATCCGCCGTCAGCACCGGCAGGCCGGCGCGTTGCGCCAAGGCGACACAGAGCTGGCGATCATCCAGATAACCCAGGCGCAACAGGATTTGCCCCACCATGCCGCCGGCGCGCGTCTGTTCATGCAGCGCGACTTGCAGTTGATCCGTCGTGATCACGCCCTCCGCTAGCAGCTCCGCGCCGAACAGCGGGCGCGGTGGTGGCGCGATATGGTCGGGAATGGCGGCGATGGCTTCGGCCAGAATGCTGCTAAAGCCGGAGCTTGGCACAGCGGCACTTGTCGGTGCCGGCATCGGCATGGCCTGCTGACGGGCACGCATTTGGGCGATGGGGCTGCGGCGATTGAACATTCAAGGCTCCTTCTACCACGGTGTTGTGCAAGCCGCATTCCCGAACAGGCTGACCAAAGCGTTGCGTCCGATATGGACGATGACATCGTCAAAGCGCTCGCTGCGCTCCAACAACCAAAAAGTATGATTAGGACTTTGACATTTGTCGTTACAGCGCTCCCGACCAAGGGGATTGGAGCAAGCCGCGCCGCCCGTCAAAAACGGCAGACGCCAATCGGTGCATTGTGCGGAACTGGGCTGCTGGCGATAAGCACCATAACCGTTGGCGCCGTGGCTAACGAAGACAACAGCGGCGGCGGCGCTGGCGCCGTTGGCTAAATTGAGGGTGACGCGCTCGGTGTTCGGCAGATTGGCGCGGCAGAGGCCGCTGCGCGTGGCGTCGTTCACACCGCAGCCTGGCAAACCACCAGAAGTTTCGTCGGCGCTGCAGGGTATCAGTCCGGTTTGACCAGGCACATAAGGCTGACCACCCGTTAAGCCTCGATCAACATGCATCGTGATCCAACGCCCCCAACCATCCTTGGCGGTCACCGCGTCCAGTCCCAGCGCGGCGAATGGTGGAATGCCGTCGGCAAAGCCGCAAGCACCGCAAGGCGTATTGCCCGTCGTTCCAACCTTGCCTAAGCCGTTAGTGCTGATAGCACCGCCCGGCGTCGGACACGGCAGGCAGCCATTGGCCAAGGTATAAGCCGCGGTGGCGCGCAGCAGGGTTTGCAGATTGGTCTGCGTCGCGCTCAACCGCCCACCTTGCTGCATAGCTTGCAAAGCTGGCAGCACGGCCAGGATGATCACGCCAGCGACCACGACCACCACGGCCATTTCCGCCAGCGTGAAGCCGCGCTGCCATGCCGCTTGCCGCCTAAAGCGGCGTACACATGACATAAGTGCCGTTGGTATTGTAGCCGGCCGAGCCGGTCAGCTCCACGGTTGCGTCAACACCTTCGGCTGCGCGCATATTGCCGGTGGTGGGCATCCCGTCATCCAGCTGCTGGTCAATCGCCGTGGCGGCAGCGCCGGGCACCTGGTTCAGGCACAGCACATTGCCGGTCAAAGCACCGCCAAAGGCGCCGTTCTGCGCGCCGAAGACGCCGCCAAAAGGTGTGCTGGGCAGCGTGGCGCTGGTGGCCGCGCCCTTCACCAAGGTGGCGGCGCGCAGATGCTGCCACAAGACTTGCGCTTCCGTTGTCGGCGGAGCAGCGTTGGTGACATAGCTGCCGGCGATACTGCCATCGCCAACGGCGCCGACATCCGGAATGGTGGCCGAGGCAAAGCGCGTGGTGGCCTGCGTGTCGTCGCCGGGCAACGCGCCGTAATTCTGGTTATAGCTCTGGACGGCGGCCTGATAGGATTTGATCTCCTGCACCGCACTGGTGATTTTGGCATTCTGCGTCACCTGCTGCGCCACCAGCACGCCGCCGATGATCAGGCCGATGATGACCAGCACGATCGCCATTTCAACCAACGTAAAACCTGCCTGTCGCCGTGTCCGGAGCTGCATGGTATCAACCTTTTGTATGAGGAAAGGGGGAGAAGGTCTTGCAATGCAATGATTCCATCCGCTGTAGCCGCCGACAACCAGTAAGCACCCATCCCCAATCTTGCCCACACGCTTATCCACAGTTTGTTTACCATCAATTCTTCGCGCCGCCGCGACGGCTTCCTGCCGCTGCCGCGTTTGGTTTCTAGCAACACCTTTTGGAGGATTCATGGTGCATCGCTTCGCTTGCTTGGCGCTCTTGACCTTGACGGTTCTCGTAACACCGGCCTGCGCCAGGCTGGCGAACCCCGACGGCGCCATGGGGTCGCGCTCCCGCCAGACCATGGATTATCAGGGTGAAGAGCGCGGCTATTACCTGCATGTGCCGGCCAAGGTGGCGCGCGCGGGCGGCAAGGCGCCGCTGGTCATCGCGCTGCATGGCGGCGGCGGCAACGGCAAGATTCACGCTATGATGACTGGCTTCACCGCGAAGGCGGAGCGCGAAGGCTTCATCGTGGTCTATCCCGACGGTTCCGGCGGCCTGGGCGACATGCTGCTCACCTGGAACAGCGGCCATTGCTGCGCCTATGCGCTGGAGCACAAGACCGATGATGTCGGTTATATCCGCGCGCTGCTGGACAAGCTGGTGCAGGAACAACCGGTTGACCCACGCCGCGTTTATGTCACCGGCCTGTCGAACGGCGGCATGATGAGCCATTATCTCGGCATCGCGATGGGCGATAAAATCGCCGCCATCGCGCCCGTTATCAGCAGCCTCTTTGGCGACGAAGCGCGTCCCGCCACGCCGGTGCCGACCATCATCATCAATGGCGGCGAGGATCAAGCCGTAAAGGTGGTGGGCGGACCTCTAGGCGGTGGCAGAGCGGCGCGCAACGCCGCCGACGCTCCAGTGAAGCCCGTGGCCTATCAAGGCGAATTCTGGGCGGCGGCGAATGGCTGCCACGGCAGCCCGCAACCGGAGCAAGTGAACGCGCAAGTCACGCGCTGGCGCTATGCCTGCCCGCGCGGGCAGGAAGTGGTGCGCTATCTGGTATTAGACAATGGCCACGCCTGGCCCGGCGGCAAACCCGGCCGCCGCCAAGCCGACCGCCCCAGCATGAGCCTGGACGCCACGGATGTGATCTGGGATTTCTTTAAAACTCAGCGGCGTTAGAGGTTCCGATTAGGCCGTTTCCATGAGATCGGTTGTGAGTTAAACCTGTCTCACGTGGTCATGCGTCACTTTTGCAGGGTTTTGTTGTGCCCTAACTCTGCGCTAGGCTGAGTCTCTGTCTCTGTCTCCGCTGATGTGTTTTTCTAACCAGCTCTTAATATTTTGACATTAGATTGGGTAATTCATGTCTTGTTGTCCACATAAGCGGGATTGCCCAATGGTTGACGAAGTTCGCCTCATCACGCTTAACGCCAATGAACTGATGCAGGCCTTGGAAGCCTATCGCGATGCTAACCCACAATTTCTCCAGCCTGGTTCTATCGTGGATTTTAACACAGCTTCTGATCGCACTTTCACCGTCATGCTCGGCAATTCTGGCGGCATCCGCAAGGTTGAGCTGCAGTTTAGCGATCTGATGGAGCCGGTGATTGCCCACTGTACCAAACATGGCGTGCCGCTGCCCTGGAAGAGCCGCAAGAGCATTGAGATCCATGGCAGCAGCGCGGTGCTAAAGATTTTTATTGACCACCAGGGGGCGGCTAAATCTAACCAGGGCGCGCACATGCCGATAATTTTGTAGTTTAATGTTTAGGATCAGTCTTTTTGCGTCGCGATGCGTGGCAAAAGCGCTTTAGTGTGCGGGTTAATGCGCTTGCTGAAGCCACTTTCTTTAAAGTTTAGCAGCTGGCCATAGGTGCGTGTCAGTAATTGGCGGCATAGGCTATACGAGTTATTTAAGTGTCGCGTTGCATCGCCTTGGAGCGTCAAGTGAACTGCTAAAGAGACTGTGCAATCACTCGAACGATGAGAGCGTTTCTAATGCAGTCAAGCCGCCTTTTGCCCCTTGAAACGCGCCACGCCGTCTAGAATGGCTTTGTGCGCCTCTACGGCTTCGCCCCAGCCTTCCACTTTCACCCACTTGCCTTCTTCCAGGTCTTTATAGTGTTCGAAGAAATGCGCGATGGTCGCGGTCATGCCCGCGGGCAGATCGGCGGGTGATTGGACGGTGCGGTAGGTCTTGCTCAGTTTATCAACGGGCACGGCGATGAGTTTCTCGTCCTCGCCGGCTTCATCTGTCATTTTCAGGATGCCGATGGGGCGGCAACGGATAACCACGCCGCTGATCAGCGGCACCGGCGTGACCACCAGCACATCCACCGGGTCGCCGTCGCCGGAGAGCGTTTGCGGAATATAACCGTAATTGCACGGGTAATACATGGCGGTACTCATGAACCGGTCCACGAACATCGCGCCCGTATCCTTATCCAGCTCATATTTGATTGGCGCGCCGTGCATGGGAATCTCGATGACGACATTGACGTCTTCGGGCACTTTTTTGCCGGTGGGCACACGGTCGAGGATCATGGTTTTCCTGGTTGCTCTGCGGATGAAATTCGCCTAAGCCAAAACACTATTTTCCCGCTATTGTCCAGCTCGTAATGCGCTCTTTTGCCACTTTACTGTGTCGCCGCCCATGTTAACCCGCTGGCAGGAACCGCTTTTCATCATTGTGACGCGGCATTTGCCCTTTATCCGTAGCCAGCCCTTGTCCACTTTTTCCATGGCCTGTATTCTGGGGGATGGCACTTATATCCTCAATGGCAAGGTCGGCAGTTTGTTCGATCTTGGCCTGGGCGCGATTCATCCGGGGATGGTTTTGACCCTGGGCGGCATCAGCGCCCTGATCGGCCATATTTTTCTGCTGGCTGGCGCTGATCGCGTTGACCAGGCTGATTCAGCCGAAAAGGGGCTGATCAGCGCGGCGCTGAAGAGCTGCCGCGCTGCCGCGCAGCTCGTCACGCTGGGCTGGCGCCCCGCCAACCCTTTCATGATCGGTTTTGCCGCGCTGACGCTCAATGGCCTGGCGCTGACGTTGGACGGCGTATGGGAGCTGATGCTGTTCGGCTTCGTGCCGGTCGTCGCCTTGCAGCTGGTCACGGGTCTGGTGGTGATGGGCGGGCTAGGATCAGCCATGCTGTCACGCGTGGTGCAACCGCAAGCCTGGCGCGATGCGCTCAATATTTTCGCGCCCAAACTCCTGGCCTATGCGACGATGCTGACTTTGCTGCTCGGCGCCTTGGCTGTGGCGCCCTTCATGCTGCTCGGCGGCATGCTGTTCGTGATCGGCAACGCTGCACAGCACCACTATGCACTAAGACTTCAACAACTGGAAACTCGATAAAACGGAAAGGCTCGTCATGATAAAATCACTTTTAGTCTGTGCCTGGCTTCTGCTCATAGCGCCGCCGACCTTTGCGCATAGTTATAAGCAGGGCGCGATTATGATCGGGCATATCTGGGCGCGGGCGACGGCGCCGGGCGCTCATGCGGCCAGCGTTTACGTGCCGTTGTTGAACCAGGGCGGTGAAGCGGATGCGTTGACCGGCGGCAGCACGGAGATTGCGGCGACAGTCATGCTGCATGAAGTGACGCAACAAGACGGCGTCAGCCGCATGACCATGATTAATACCGTGCCGCTACCACCCAAACAGCCGGTGGCGTTGCGGCCGGGTGGCAAGCACATCATGCTGACTGGCCTGAAACGACAGCTCAAGGAAGGCGAAAAATTTACCATGACTCTGCAATTCGCTAAAGCGGGCATGGCGGAAGTTGAGGTTTGGGTGCACGCGCCGGGCGCTAAAGGCAGCGATCATTGATTGCTGAACGGTTTTTCCCTAAAATTGGCCGCAATTATGCCGGAGAACAGTGTCATGAAATTCATGAGTTTATTGCTGCTTGCGGTTTTGTTCTGCGCCTCGCCGGCCTATGCCGGCGTCGAGGATGGCTATGGCGCGCTGTCTGAAACCGCGCAGAAAAAGCGCGAACAGCGTGAAGCGCGTGGCACCAAAGCGCGGCAGGAGCGGCGTGAGCTGGAAGAGAAACTAGCGGCGCGTCGCAAGCAGCTTTATGCCTGCCGCAACCAAGCCAAGCGCGACAATGTCGCCGAAGCCGACAAAGAAGCCTACATGAAAAACTGTATGCAAGGCTTCTAAGAATTATTTTGACGTTTCCAGCCTTTTATCCAGCCGCTCGTCATCCAGCCCGGCCGGTTCCTGGTGAATCAAAATTTCTGCCTGCTGGAAATGCGCGCGCAGGCTTTGCTCTAGCGCGTCCGCGATGTCATGCGCCGCCGTGAGCGTGAGGTTGCCGTCCAGCTCCAAATGAAACTCGATGAAGCATTTGCCGCCGTCGCTGCGGGTGCGTAAATCATGCAGCCCGCGCACCTGCGGGTGGGCGCTGACGACAGTGCGGATATAGTCGCGGTCGCGCTCCGGCAATTCGCGATCCAGCAGCACGAACAGCGCCTGACGCGCGATGCGTCCGGCGCCACCAATCAAGAACAGCGCAATGATGAGCGCAAACAGCGGGTCGAAGATACCGTTGCCGGTCCAGCTGCCCAGCGCCAGCGCCGCGATCACCGCGAGATTGATCCAGAGATCGCCGCGATAATGCAGGTTGTCGGCCGAAATGGCGATGGAGCCGGTGCGCCGCACCACATAATTTTGGAACAGCACTAGTCCGAAAGTCAGCAGCAGCGCCAAACCCATCACGGCGTAACCATAAGTCGGGTTGGGCGGCGGTTCAGGGTTCAGCAGCCGGCGCAGCGATTCATAGCCCAGCAGCACGGAGGAGCCGATGATGAAAGCGGCTTGCGTCAACGCCGCCAGCGGCTCGGCCTTGCCATAGCCATAACGATGTTTGACGTCCGGCGGGCGCAGCGCGCTGGCCACGCCGAACATGGTGACGACCGAGGCCAGCAAATCAACCGTGGAATCCAGCAGCGACGACAGTACGGCCACGGAATTGTCCAGCAGATAGACCGTGAGTTTGGCAGCAATCAAAATGATAGCCACGGCCACGCTGGCATAGGTGGCGCGGCGGCGCAGCCGATCGGTGTCGGCGCCCGCCATCACGGGAACAACCGTTGCCCGATCCAGCTGCCATCGGTCTGGCGGCTGAACATCACACGGTCATGCAACCGGTAATCATATTGCTGCCAGAACTCGATATGAGTCGGACGCAGCCGATACCCGCCCCAATGCGGCGGGCGCGGCACGGTGTCCGGAAATTTCGCTTCATATTCCGCCAGCCGCGCCGTGAACAAGCTGCGGTCGGGCAGGGGGCGGGATTGCAGCGAAGCCCAGGCGCCCAGCTGGCTCTGGCGTGGACGTTGTGCGAAGTAGGCGTCGCTCACTTCCGGCGCCACCGGTTCCACCGTGCCTTCAATACGGATTTGCCGCAGCAGGGATTTCCAGTGCAAACACAGCGCCGCCAATTTATGTTCCGCCAGATCATCGGCCTTCCGGCTCTGATAATTGGTAAAGAAGGTGAAGCCTGCCGCGTCATAGGCTTTCAGCAGCACGATGCGGACGCTGGGCATCCCGTCAGCGCCCACCGTGGCCAGCGCCATGGCGTTGGGGTCGTTCGGTTCAGCGGTCTCGGCTGCTTTGAACCAGTCGGTAAACAGCGTCAATGGCGCGGTATCCGGGTCGAGCCACTGCCAATCTGCTCTGGTTTCCGCCATAGTTGCGCCCTATTCATGCTTCAGTTTATGATAATTCAAGTGATTCTGCCGGCGGATTGTGCCGGTTCCGGCCGTTAGAGCATAGTCTGACTTTTATGAGGAGAAAACCCATGCGTCGTTTCGTCCTGTTGCCGGCTCTGGCTGTGGTGCTGGCGCTCACGGGTTGTCAAACCAACAATTGGGGGCAGAAGCAGGCCGTGGGCACGGTGAGTGGCGCGGCGCTGGGCGGTTTGCTGGGCAACCAATTTGGCGGCGGCACCGGCAAAACCATCGCCACGGCGGCGGGCGTTTTGCTGGGCGGCTGGGCCGGTAATGAAATGGGCGCTTCGTTGGACAATGCGGATCGCGGCCATATGGGGCGCGCGCAATATCAGGCCTATAGCGCGCCGGTTGGGCAGCAAATCGTGTGGGAAAATCCGCGCAGCGGCAATTCCGGCACCATCGAACCGCTGCGCAACGGCTATGATTCCAACACGGGCGCCTATTGTCGTGAATACCAAACTACGGTCATGGTCGCCGGTGAGCGGCAATCGGCCTATGGCACTGCCTGCCAGCAGCCGGACGGTTCCTGGAAGGTGATTAAGTAGGCGATGCACGGGTTGCTAGGGTTGGCGGCTTTCGTGCTATAAAGTCGAATCGTCGTTTTGATTCACTTTTTTGCGCGCACCGATGCCCGATCTCTATCAGACCTTGGGGGTTTCCCGCACTGCCAGCCAGGAAGAGCTTAAGGTTGCTTATCGTAAGCTGGCCAAAAAGCTGCATCCTGACCTTAATCCTGGCCGCAAGGATGTGGAAACCAAATTCAAGGAAGTGACGGCGGCTTACGACCTGCTGTCCGACCCCGATAAACGTGCGCAGTATGACCGCGGCGAAGTGGACGCCATGGGGAACAACAAAGGCACCGGCGGCGGCTATAGTCGCAGTGGGGCTGACCCATTCTCCGGTGCCGGCTATCGCGCCAATTATTCCAATGCCGGCAATAGCCGCTCTGGCACGGGCGGCGGCGATGCCTTTGGCGGTTTTTCTGAAGATTTGTTTGCCGATTTGTTTGGCGTGGGGCGCAAGCGTGGCGCCGCCGGCGGCAGCAGCGGCTATGACCGGCCGCGCACCAAAGGTGCTGACATCACTTATGCGCTAAGCGTTGGCTTTATTGATGCCTGCTTGGGCACCAAGCATCGCGTCACCTTGTCGTCCGGCAAGGTCGTGGACGTCAATATACCGCCGGGCACCGAGGATGGATCGAAATTGCGGCTGAAAGGCCAGGGGCAGAGCAGCCTGGGCGAAAGTGGCGATGCGATCGTGGAAATTTCGGTGCAGGCGCACGGCTATTTTTCCAAAAAGGGCAACGATGTCTATCTCGACGCGCCGGTAAGCCTGGCCGAAGCCGTGCTGGGTGCCACCATCAAGGTGCCGACGCTGGAAGGCAGCGTCGCCACCAAAATCCCGCCCAATTCCAACACCGGTACCCTGCTGCGCCTGAAAGGCAAGGGC
>CAZBSB010000039.1:0-13843 GCA_964494535.1 uncultured Rhodospirillales bacterium | reverse complement strand
CTCATGCCGCAACGGCTCGTCCGCTGTCACGCCCTGCTTGAGCGTGACATAGGCATAGATGCCCTGACCCTTGATGTCGTGCGGGCAGCCCACCACGGCGGCTTCCGCCACCAACTTATGCGCCACGAAGGCGCTTTCGATTTCGGCGGTGCCGAGTCGGTGGCCGGCCACGTTGATCACATCATCCACCCGGCCGGTGATCCAGTAATAGCCGTCCGCGTCGCGCCGGCAGCCATCGCCGGTGAAATATTTGCCCTTAAAGCTGCTGAAATAGGTTTGCACGAAGCGGGCATGGTCGCCCCAGATGGTGCGCGCCTGTCCCGGCCAGCTGGTCGCGAGGCAGAGATTGCCCTCAGCGGCGCCGGTAAGTTCCTTGCCGTCGTTGTCCACGATGATTGGTTGCACACCGAAAAACGGCAAAGTGGCGGAGCCGGGCTTCAGCGTGGTGGCGCCGGGCAGGGGTGTGATCATATGGCCGCCGGTCTCCGTCTGCCACCAGGTATCGATCACCGGGCAGCGGCCATCGCCTACCACGCGGTGATACCATAGCCAGGCTTCCGGGTTGATGGGTTCGCCCACGGTGGCGAGCAGACGGAGGCTGCTGCGGTTGGTCGCTTTCACCGGCGCTTCGCCTTCGCGCATCAAAGCGCGGATGGCGGTCGGTGCCGTATAAAAGATATTGACCTTATGTTTGTCCACCACGCGCCAGAAGCGCGAACTGTCCGGATAGTTTGGCACACCTTCGAAAATCAGCGTGGTGGCGCCGTTGGCCAGCGGGCCATAGACGATATAACTATGCCCCGTCACCCAACCGACATCCGCCGTACACCAATAGACCTCGCCGTCGCGATAATCGAACACCAACTGGTGCGTCATGGCGGCATAGAGCAGATAGCCGCCGGTGGTGTGCAGCAAGCCCTTGGGCTTACCGGTGGAGCCGGAGGTGTAGAGAATGAACAGCGGGTCTTCCGCGCCCATCGGTTCTGGCGGGCATTCAGGGCTCGCCGTCGCCGTCAGCTCATGCAGCCAATGGTCACGCCCCGCCACCCAGTCAGTGCTTTCGCCGGTACGCCGCACCACCAACACGTCTTTGACCTCCGGGCAGTGCTTCAACGCCAGGTCAGTATTGTGCTTCAGCGGCACGCGCTTGCCGCCGCGCACACCATAATCCGCTGTGATGACCAATTTGGCGCCGCAATCCAGAATCCGGTCTTTCAGGCTCTCCGGCGAGAAGCCGCCGAAGACCACCGAATGCACCGCGCCGATGCGGGCGCAGGCCAGCATGGCATAGACCGCCTCCGGTATCATCGGCAGATAGAGCGTCACGCGGTCGCCCTTCCGCACGCCGCGCGCGCGCAGCACATTGCCGAGGCGGCAGACTGCGGCGTGCAACTCGGCATAGTTGATACGGCGGCTGTCGTTGGGGTCGTCGCCTTCCCAGATCAGCGCGGTTTGCGTGGCGCGATGCGGCAAGTGCCGGTCCAGGCAATTCGCGGCGGCGTTCAGCGCCCCGTCTTCAAACCATTTGATGCTGACATCGCCGGCGAAACTGGCATTCATGGCCTTGCTATAGGGCTTGATCCAATCCAGTCTTTTCCCTTGCTCCGCCCAGAATGTTTCCGGCGCATTGATGGAGGCCGCATACATGGCCTGATATTGTGCGGTGTTGATGGCGCCGGTTGACGCGGGCGGAAAGACAGTTGTTTCAGTCATGGCTGTTGTGCTGCTCCTGGATGAAAGCCGCGAAGCGGCGCCAGCTCGCCTCTGGGGCGCGGCGGCTGATAATCATGCCGATATGCCCCAACGGCGCCATATAGGCTATGGCACCCGGCACCTGCCGCGCAAGCGCCAAGGCTGATGCCGGCGGCACGATATGATCTTGCCCCGGCACAGCAACCAGCACCGGCAAGCGCAAGTCCTGCGGTAGGATGGCTTGGCCGTTGACGTGCCAACCGCCCCGGCAAGGCAAATTAGCGCCATACCAATCTTGCAGGATTTCCTGCAGCACCGGCCGCGTGATCGGCACCCCGTCATTGAGCCACTGCTCGACACGGGTAAAATGCTGCAATTGCGCGACCGCCATGGGCGCTTGCCCCAGCCGCCGGAACTTGTCGGTCACCTGCAACGGCTGCAGCAAGGTGAACAGGCTTTGCAGCATGGCGGCCGGCACCAGAGCATCCGGCGGCAGGGTGGGCGCCAGACTTTGCCATAACAGAGCGCCCTGCTGGCGGATGGCGGGGTCACCGGCATGGAAATCCCACGGCGTGGAGCAAAGAATCAGGCTGCGGCACTGCTGCGGCCGGGTGGCCGCCAGCGCCAGCGCCAGATTGCCGCCCAGGCAATGACCGAAGAGGTGCACCGCCCCGCCAGCGACTTGCCGCGTCCTGGCCAGAAATTGCTGCAGCCGTTGCAGATAGTCGGTCAGGGTCAACTGGGCTTCGGGCAGCGTGGGTCTGCCCCAGTCCACCAGCAATGGCCGAATGCCTTGTCCCGTCAGCCAGCGCAACAAGCTATGCTGCGCGCTCAAATCAAGAATATCCGGCCGGTTGACCAGAGATGGCACCACCAGCAATGTCGGCTTGGTTTGGTCATGCTGCGGCGCAAAGTCCAGCAGCCGGCTAGAGCCGATTTGCTGCAGGACAGGGTGCTGCTCCCGGCGGCGCGGTTGCGGCTGGGCACGATAACACTTGAGGCCGACAAGGTAATCGCCATAGCGCCGCAAGCCCTCTGCGGCCAGCGCCTCTGACCAGACCTCAGGCGGGATTTTTGCGCTTGCGGCCGCCAGGCTGGCGGCTTTTTGCTGCAGGCTGGGGTGCCAATCCGGCTTCAAGTCGGTTGATACGCTGTTCAAGCGTAGCCACAGCAGCGGCCAACTCAGCCAGATCAGGCCGGCCAGCCCCAGATGCAGCGGCAGCGGGTGCGGGCCAGTTGGCGGGGGCGGCGGCATGGTGGCCTCCTTGGGCGGGCGCCGGGCTATGCTGCGTCAGCACGGCGGCCATGCTGCGGCCGAAATGGTCGAGCAGAATTTGCAAATCTTGCACCACAGACGGGTCGCCGCGCAGCAATTCCCACTGCTGCTGCCACAAATCATAGGCGGCGGCGGCCAGGTCGGCCGGGGTGGTTGCCGCTGTATCCGGCTTGGGCTGCGTCATAACGTCCGGCGCTCGGTTAGAATTATGCTGCGGAACATTCCGTCACCGTAAGGCTCTTGGCAAGCGCAAAAAAAACCTGCTATAGCGTTAGCACCCGCCGCACAACTTACCATGCAGGAACCGCTTCATGACCGATGTCACCGAAGAGCCCGCAGCCCCCGCCGCCAACGACAAGCCCAAACACAGCGTGACGATCAAGAAATACGCGAATCGGCGGCTGTATAACACGGCGACGAGTTCCTATGTCACGTTGGATCATCTGGCTACCATGGTTAAGGAAGGCACCGAGTTCAATGTCTATGACGCCAAGACCGGGGAAGATTTGACCCGCGGTGTGCTGACGCAAATCATCGTCGAAGAAGAGGGCAAGAGCGGCGAGAACCTGCTGCCCACTAATTTCCTGCGCCAGATCATCAGCTTCTATGGCAACAATATGGGCTGGCTGGTGCCGCAATATCTCGATCATTCCATCAAGACTCTGACCGAGAACCAGGAAAAATTCGGCAGCTATATGCAAAACACTTTCGGCGGCATGTTCCCGTTCCAAAACCTGGAAGAGCTGGGGCGGCAGAACTTGGCCATGTTTGAAAAGACTATGAGCATGTTCGGCAAGCCCTTTGGCGAGGGCGTGAAGCAGGCGCAGCAAGTGCAGCAAATGATGCAAAGCACCACCGAGCGCCAGATGCAGGTGCTGCAAGAACAATTGCTGGCGGTGCAAAAACAGCTCTCCGAACTCGGCAAGTCAACGAAGTCTTAACCGTTTCCTGGCGGTAATCGTCATTGCGCGGCGATGCGGTCTTGCTAGACTGGCGCCTGCTGATTCCCCGTGTGCAATCGGTTGCTGAGGCCGGGGGCTGAATCCTAAAACGAGGTGCGCCATGCTGCCTGATCTTCTTCTGCGTTCCGGTCGCGCGGCGCTGCTAGCTTTGGCATTGTGTATGGCGCCTGCCGCCATGGCGCAGCTCGTGGATAATGGCTGCCCCGATCAGAACGGGGTGCAGCAACCCAATTGCAGCAAGCTGGGGCGCGGCGAACGCATCACGGTCAAGGCGACGGAATGCGGCTATAGCACGACTTGTCCGACTCCCTCTGTTGAGGTCTGCCGCTCGGTCATCAATGACGGCAATCTGGACTATTTCGTGCCCTGGCGTACGGAACCGGAATGGGGCGCTTTTCTGAGTCAGCTGACACCGATGAGTCCACTCGATCCCGGCGCGGTACCGTTGCCGGCCAATAATCTTGCGGTGTCAAACCTGCCCAACGTCTCGGTGGGCGCTTGCTGTTCGCCGTTGGCGGTGCCGGATGTCTGCCCGGGTTATCCCTGTGAGCCAGGCATGGCGGGCTATCCTGGGAATTGCAGCAAGGTTACCGAGCATGGCTTGCCTGGTCAGCTGGGCAACCGCCGCGTCGGCACCCGCGCCGGCGGCGAGAGCAATTACGGCGCGCAGGGTGATATTTACGGCCCCATCATTTCATCGGACTTCTTCGGTGACAGCACCATCAATTACGAAGTGGCTTATGTCTGTCATAACGGTGCCTGGATCAAATCTTATGAGCAGGGTAGTTGCACGCCATTAGACGGCGCCTGCAACCCGACTCTTCCCGAGCCGTTGCCTAATGGCTGGACGCTGCCGACGAATTTGAACGATTTGTGCGCGCCCGGCAGCACCATCGCCGGCCCGCCGGTGGATGCCGGCACGCGTTATGATTGGGTGTGCAATGGCACACCTGGCCGCGACCCCGCCGCCTGTTCCCGCAACAAATATGTGGCACCCACGGCCTATAACGGCACTTGCGGCCCGGCGCATAATGGCCGCTTGCCGACGGCGCCGGTGACGGATGCCCAGAAATGCAACACTGGCGATGTCGGGCCTTTGAGCGGCCTGGGCACCGATGCCAGCCCCTGGGTCTGGACCTGCAATGGCGGCAATGGCGGCAGCAGCAAATCCTGCAAGGCCTATCTGGCCGGTACACCGTTGCCAGGCATCTGCGGTTCCGCCAACGGTTATGTTGCCACGAATGTGAGTTGGATGCCGACGCAAGGGCAGATGTGCAGCCGCACCTTTGCGCCCGCCGTGCCGGTCGCTACCGGCAATATCTTGAACTGGACTTGCTTCGGTGAAAGCGGCGGCGCCGACACCGCCTGCAGCGCGACGCTCAAACTGGTCAATGGCGCCTGCGGCGTGCCGAACACTTATGTCACCACTACCCCGCCGCACACGCCGCCCATCACGGCCGATTTGCCGCCCGGCGCCTGCGCCACCGGCACGCCCGCAAACATCACTTACAATAGTGCTACGCAAACCCTGTCGTGGGACTGCGTCGGCGCCAATGGCGGCAGCACCACCAATTGCAGTGCCGGCGTGGACACCTCGCTCATCAAAGGCATCTGCAAATGGCCGAACGGCACGGTGCTGACCAGTATCCCGCCGGCGACCTCCGCCGCGCTCTGCGCTTCCGGCACGGCGGACAATGTGGTGACCACCGGCGCCGTGCCGACAGTAGGCATCTCCTGGAATTGTCTCGGTAATCAGCCGGGCTATGACGCCAGTTGTTCTGTCAGCGTCCATATCGCTACCAACGGGGAGTGCGGCAGCGCCAACGGCATGGAACTGGCGGTGAAGCCGAGCGGCGCGGCCTTGTGCAATGTTGGCACGCCGAGCGTGGTGACCGGCGGCGCCACCGGCCCTGTCTGGGGCTGGACATGCGCTGGCATCTGGGGCGGGCTGACGGCCTATTGCGGTGCGGTTTATGACAGCACCCCCAGCGGCGGGCCGGTGCCAGTCAATGGCGTTTGCAATTCGGCCAAGCTGGTGCCGCAATCTTCCGCACCCACCGCGCCATTGTGCAGTGCGGGCGCGCCTACAGCGGTGACCGGCAGCGGCCCTTGGTCATGGCTCTGCAACGGCATCAATAGCGGCACGAACGCGGTTTGCACCGCGCCGCTGCTGGGCGCCGGCGCCTGCGGTTCCACCCATGGCACCCGTATTCCCAACGAACCCAACCAAAATCTCTGCGCCACCGGCACGGCCGGCACGGTGACGGGCGACACTACCAATGGTTGGGATTGGGTCTGCACCGGCACTAACGGCAGCACCGCCAATTGCCATGCCGATCCATGCACTGTGTGCAGCGGCGATCTCACCATGGTCGGCCGCAGCGACGTGATTGCCGACCAGACCATCAATTATGGCTCCGGCACCTGCCAAATCAAAGGCACGGTGGCCTGGAACGTGGTTGACCGTTTGGTGGCCGCCAACAGCACCTATAGCGTCGCCATGGCGGAAAGTGGTTCGGGATTAACTTACACCAAATCTCAACTGCCGCCCGCCGCACCCGCGCAATTTTGCACGCCGTGCTACCGTTACCCCAGAACCATCAGCGGCGCGTTCTTTGAAGTGGAACGCAAAATGCCCGGCACCTGCACCACCGGCACGTCTTTGGACACCGCCGGCACGAAGGTGACGATTACGCCGGACAGCGTGACCATCACGCCGTAAGCGATGGTCTGCTCTCTCGCTTTGCGGCGGCGGCTGGCGTAAATTGCCGCCATGACCGCTGCCTATGCCTTGCGCCGCCTTGATCTGACGGCTTTCCGCAATTATGCGCAGCTGCGCTTGACGGTGACGGCAGCACCCGTGGTGCTGGTGGGGCCGAATGGCGGTGGTAAGACCAATATCCTGGAAGCCGTCAGTCTGCTCAGCCCTGGCCGCGGCCTGCGCCGCGCCGGGCTGGCGGATATGCAATGCCGGCAGGCTGCCGAACCCTGGGCGGTGGTGGCGGAGATTGAAAATCCCGCCGGCTTTTGCACACTGGCCACCGGGCTTGACCCTGATGCCGCCGGCGCGCCGCGCCGCGTGGTGCGGGTGGATGGCAAGCCGGCGCGCGGCCAGGCGAGCCTGGCGGAATCTTTCAGCCTCACCTGGATCACGCCGGAACTAGACCGGATTTTGGCCGAAGGCCAGACGGCGCGGCGCAAATTGCTCGACCGATTGGTTTATGGTTTTGACCCAGCCCATGCCGGTCGCGTCACGCGCTATGAGGAAGCGATGCGCGAACGGTTGCGGCTTCTGCGCGACGGACCGGTGGAGTCGGCCTGGCTCAACGCGCTGGAGGACACGATGGCCGCCACCGGCGTCGCCATCGCCACCGCGCGCCGGCAGATGGTGACGCAGCTCAACGGCCAGATGACGGAGGTGCAGGAAGGTTTTCCCGCGGCTGACTTAGACCTGGACGGACAGGTGGAAACGCAATTGCGGGACAATCCGGCATTGACGGTGGAGGAAATGCTGCGTGGCCAATTCGCCGCCGCTCGTGTGCAAGATGGCCAGAGCGGCACCACCAGCCTAGGGCCACAGCGCAGCGACCTGCGCGTCACGCACCGGCCGCAGCAAATGCCGGTGGAGTTGTGCTCAACCGGCGAGCAGAAAGCACTGCTCATCACCATCATGCTCTGCCACGCGCAATTGCTGCGCCATTGGCGTGGTGCCGCGCCGGTGCTATTGCTCGACGATATTGCCGCGCATCTTGATGCCACACGGCGCGCCGCCTTGTATGACTGGCTGCGCAGCACCGGCAGCCAATTCTGGCTCAGCGGCACAGAACCGGCCTTGTTCGACGGGCTGCACGACACCGCGCAGTTCTTCCAGGTGCAGCAAGGCGTGTGTTCCTTGCCTTAAATCAAACCGTCACTGCGACATTCTGCCTCTGCGGCGCAACGCGCAGGGCGCCGAGCGCAAGAGCGGATTATCCTGCGGCCAGTTTCGATTGGGCTTTCAGGAGGAAATAATGTCCATGCGTAAAACCCTGCTGTCCGGCGCCGTGGCGGCGCTCCTGGCTTTGACGCCGCTGGCTCCGGCTTCGGCTTCGGGTCTGTTTGGCGATTTCAAGCCCAAGCAGGCAGGCGACATCACCGTGCGCGGCGGCATGTTGATTGTGTGCCGCAACCGTCCGGCAAAGTGCAGACGCAGGGCGGCGTGGACACCGGCATCCGCATTGACAAAATTGACACCAGCGTGGTGCCGGAGTTGGATTTGGGCTATTTCTTCACGCCCAATATCGCCGCGCAACTCGTGCTGGGCGTGACGCCGCACAAAATCAAGACCGACAACGGCATTGATGTCGGCAAGGTCTGGCTGCTGCCGCCCACGCTGACGCTGCAATATCACCCATTCCCGGAAGAGCGGATCAGCCCCTATGTCGGCGCCGGCATCAATTTCACCACCTTCTTCGGCGCGGAAAGCGGCGGGAATCCCCTGGTCAGCGGCTTCAAGGTAGACCCCGCCGTGGGCGCCGCCATCCAGTTCGGCGTGGACGTGGCCTTGACCGATCGCTGGTATTTCAATGTGGATGCCAAGAAAATCTGGCTCAGCGCCCGCGCCACGACCGATGCGCTGAAAGTTGACCATGTCCATATTGACCCCTGGCTGGTCGGCGTCGGTTTCGGCTACCGGTTCTAAGCGCCGAAGCCCGCAAATCTTACCCTATCGAGTGGGTGGCCGCCTCCGGATAAGCTCCGGGGGCGGTTTTTTTGCCTGTCCGCCTTGACCTGACCGCGCTTTCTGCCAGTTTATATCAGTGGCTCGATAAATTGACTCATTGGGTCAAATGCCAGAATTTATCGAGCCTTCGGCGGCATAAGCCGCCGCCGCGCCGGTCGGCGCGGATACCAAGGGGTATTACAGTGGGTTCAACGCCCCCTTGGTATTACTGGGCAAGTTACAGGAGCCGCTATGTTCATCCAGACCGAAGAGACGCCCAATCCGGCGACGCTGAAATTCCTGCCCGGGCGAGTGGTGTTGCCGCAGGGCACGCGGGATTTCCGCGATGCTGGTGCCGCCGCCGCTTCGCCGCTGGCCACGCGGCTGTTCGCGCTGCCCGGCGTCAATGGCGTGTTGCTGGGGCAGGATTTCATCGCGGTCAGCAAGGCGGCGGGGCAGGACTGGCCCGCCGTGAAGCCCGCCGTGCTGGGCGCCATCATGGATCATTTTGTCAGCGGCTCGCCGGTGCTGCATGACTCGGCTAGTCCGCAAACGGCGCCGGGTACTGATTTGGACGATGCCATCGTCAAACAGATCAAGGCGCTGCTTGATTACAAAATCCGCCCCGCCGTGGCGCAGGATGGCGGCGATATCGTTTTCGACCGGTTTGAAGACGGCGTGGTCTTTCTGCAATTGCAGGGCGCCTGCTCCGGTTGCCCCAGCTCGTCAGCCACGCTGAAAGCGGGCGTGGAAAATATGCTGCGGCATTATATTCCCGAAGTGAAGGAAGTGCGGCAGTCCAACGCGATGGCAGCCGCGCATGGCGGGTGCGCATGAGCATCGCCATCGTCAGCGGCAGCCACCGGCCGCAATCCCAATCGCGCCGCGTCGCGGATTATCTGGCGCAACGCGTGCCGCATCGGGCGCCGGAACATCAGGCGACCGTGCTTGACCTCGCGGGCAATCCCCTGCCGCTGTGGGATGAGGCGGTGTGGGACAAAGCCAGCGCGGCAGCGCAATTTTGGCAAACGCAATATGCTGCGCCGCTGCAGGCTGCAGCCGGCTTCATTCTCATCAGCCCGGAATGGGGCGGCATGGTGCCGCCAGGATTGAAGAATTTCCTGCTGCATATGAGTTTTCGGGAAGGGGCGCATAAGCCGGCCTTGATCGTCACCGTGTCGGCCTCGCGCGGCGGCACGCATCCGGTCAATGAGCTGCGCGTGAGCGGCTATAAGAACAACAAGATGGTCTATCTGCCGGAGCATCTCATCATCCGCAATGTCGCAGAGATGCTGCAAGGCGAACAACCGGCCAGCAAAGATGATGAGTATCTGCGCCAGCGCATTGATTACGCGCTCGGCCTGCTGGTGGCCTATGCCGCCGCGCTCGCACCGGTGCGGGCAGCGAACCAGGCGGCGGATGCCGCGTATCCCTTCGGCATGTGATGCTGGTGCTGGGCATTGATACGGCTGCGGCCGGTTGCGGCGTTGCTATGCTGCAAGATGGCCAGACGCTGTATCACGTTCATGAACCCATGACCAAAGGCCAGGATGCGCGCCTGCTGCCGCTGGCGCTGGAAGTGCTGCGCGCCGCCGGCAAAAAGCCTGCCGATCTCCAACGCATAGCGGTGTTGCGCGGCCCCGGCAGTTTCACCGGTTTGCGCATCGGCCTGGCCGCCGCGCGCGGCTTGGGGTTGGGTTTGAGTATTCCGGTGTTGGGTTTCGACCGGCTGCCGCTGCATCACGCGGCGCTTGGCGGGGACGGGGATGTTTTGGTGGTGCTGGACTCGCGGCGCGATACTTTGTTTTGCCAATATTTCTCCGCTACAGGGAATGCAGAACCGTTTCTGGCCTTGCCGGCGTCGTTGGACGACTATGATCGCGCCGGCTTACGCGTGATGGGTGACGCGGCGGCGTGCCGCGTTTGGCGGCAGGCGACAATCGTGCCTTTGCCCGAGCCTGAAGTCATCCTTGCGGCGAAAACGGCCGGTATGGCGGCGCCGGAACATTATCCGCCCTTGCCGCTCTATCTGCGGGCGCCGGATGTCAGCTGCGGCCCCGCGCCCGCCGTGGAAGAGGCGACATGGTGACGGCGCAACCGGTTTTCCTGCCGCTGGCTGCGTCAGACGCGGCGGCCTTGGCGACCTTGCATTACAGCGCGTTCGGGGTGCAGGCCTGGACGGAGCAGCAGATCGTGGCCAGCCTGCAGCAGATCAATGTGATTGGCCTGCAACTGCGGCTTGATGACGTGCTGGCCGGTTTCGTACTCTGTCAGACGGTGGCGGAAGACGGTGAGATTTTGACTTATGCCATCCATCCCACGTTTCAGCGTCGCGGCCTGGGACGGCGGTTGCTGGCGGAAACGGTAGCGCTGGCGCGGTCGCGGCGTTGGGAAAAGCTGTTCCTCGAAGTGGCGGAGGATAATGCGCCGGCGCTGCGGCTTTATATGGGTTATGGCTTCAAGGTCAGCGGCAAGCGTCCGGGTTATTATCCGCGCCAGCAGGGCGCTGTCGCGGCGCTGTTGCTGCATTATGATTTGTGAGTCTGTGATTTCGTTTTCACTATTACTGCCCGGCAAAAGCTGCTAACAGTCGCGCCGGCGCGCACGACTTGCCGCGTCAATATTTCTTTTCAACTTTTTCTTGCCAGGTGTTGTCCGTGACTGAATCGCCCACCGAAAAACTGCTGCTGCTGACGAGCCAGATTGTCTCCGCCCATGTCGGCCACAATAACGTCGCCGCCGACGCGTTGCCGAGCCTCATCCACAGCGTCTATCAAAGCCTGGCCAGTGTCGGCCAAAGCCAGCCGCCGCAGCCGGCGGAAAAGAAACGGCCGGAACCGGCGGTTTCGCCACGTCGCTCGGTGTTCCCCGAATATATCATCTGCCTGGAAGACGGCAAAAAGCTGAAAATGCTCAAGCGTCACCTGAAGACGGCCTATAAAATGACGCCGGAACAGTATCGTGAACGCTGGAACCTGCCGTCCGATTACCCCATGGTGGCGCCCAGCTATGCCCGCCAGCGCAGCAAGCTGGCCAAGCAAATCGGCCTGGGCACCAAGCCACGCAAAAGCGGCCGCGACAAGGGCAACTGAGCCACAGTAGGCTTGTTTGCGCGGCCGAAACTAATTTCCCAGGTGCATTTTCCGACTGGTGAACCTATAACGACGCAACCATCGCGGAGCCGTCATGACGCAACATGCCTACCAGCTTTATCAAGGTTCCGATTGGTGCACCTATCGCTATAGCGCGGCGCAGGTTTATGACCTGTTGGATCAAGTGCGGGACGTGACCGCCGCACTGCTGACGGGCGATGCGCTGCCGGAAGCGGCGGCCTGCCTGCCCCATGCCCTGTTGCAGGATTTGTGCAGCGATCTGGTTGGCGCAGTGGATATGGCGGTGGCTGATCTTGCTGTCACGCTGCAGCGGCATCTGCCTAGTCGCTGGCTGCTGGTGGAGCTGCGGACGCTGGCCAACCAGCTGCCAGAACTGACGGCGCAAGGGCAGGATGATCAAGACAACCTCCCCAACCTAGCCGACCGCGCCGAACGCATCCGCCACCTGCTGCATAGGTTGGATGGTTGAGTGGTTTTCCTTGAACGATTTTCATTTGAGCTTAGGCGAGCAATTTTTATGATAGTGCCGATAAGCGATGTGGAATATCCAAGCGGCAGGTATGGAGAGTAAGCCGCCGACATAAGCGGCGTTGTGCATGTGTCCGGCGCAGAGATAGCGACGTGGCTGCTGCAGGCCTTGTGGAATATACCAATTGCGGTAATCGTCGGGGTTCAGCGAGGCAGCTGTTGTGATGTAACCATAGGCAAGCCCGACGAGCGCCGCTACAGCGGTGAGGATGACGGTGAGCCTGAGCGAGAGAGCGAGGGCGCGTTGCATCTGCGCTGGCGTCGGCTGGATATAGCCACCAAATCCGATCAGTACGCCCAGCGGCACACCCATCCACCATGAAGCCAAAATTCCAACGATCGAAGCGCGCAGGCGCTCCGGAATCCAGGGATACTGAAGTGAGAATTGAAAAAACTTAAAGCGCGTGAAATATTCGCTCGAGACGGTGTAACTGATCTGGTCATGCAGAGCGCCGAAGGCGCCAGCCACCAGCAAGGAGGCAACGACAAACCGGTAAAATACTTCTGCCTTGAGCATGGGCAACCGAAGCTGGCTAAATGTAATTTGTTAATTTACGTGCGAAACTTCGGGCTGTGCCGGTCTGGGTATAAAAGTCGGTGGCCTTAACGCGTATCTGCATGAGATCGGCAGCATTCTCGGCGCACAGACCGGCGAAGATTAACTCATTGTCAGGCGCTGCGCTAGCTTGACAGCAATAATCACGCGGTTCATGCGCGTCCAATAATCCGCTTCGGCCGTGGCTAGCACCGGTTCCAAGCCTTTTTGCTCGAAGCGCGTACCGCGATTTTGGCTGAAAATCTGAAGCGCCAGCGCCGGCCGCAGTGCCGCATTGTCCGTCACCTGGCTGGCGGCGGCGGCATACATGGCCAGCACCATCTCGCTGCCACGCACATTGCTCACCACATCTTTGACGTTGGCATCCTGGCGCGGATTTTCCGCCAGCACGACGCTGTGCAACAACTCTTCGGCCTGCGTCACAATCTGCCGGCCGGCCGGCGAGCCGATTTTTGGCATTCCCAGCAACTGCGCCGTGCGCCGAAAGGCGGCGAAGAATTCATCGCGCGCTTGGTCGGGGTCGCGTTGCAGGTCTGGCGTACGCATGGGCATGTCCTTCAAAAAAATCAACGTTGCGCGAGTTGGTCATTGACCAGCCTGACCCAGGCTTTGGTCTCTGGTCGACGTAGCAATCGCCGTGACGCGTCACCTTTATCGTCCGTCAGCAACGTATCGGCTTGCAGCTGTCGCAAGCTGTCATAAGTCTTGCCAGCGCGCTTCTGCTTGCCCCACCAGCCCGTATGTTGCTCTTCGGCTGCCGCGAACACAGCCAGGATATAGTTGGCGGCCTGCTTGTCCGGCGGCGCAGTCGGCGTGGTCTTGGCCGCGTTTTCGATCACGCGTTCGGCAAGGTTCATGGTGTAAAGCCCATGCCGGCGCTTAGGCGACAAACCCTTCCAGCCGCTGAGGGCGCGGAAAGCGGCATAGAAATCCGCGCGCGTTTGCCTGTCGCGCTGGTCGCGTCGCACGGCTTCCGGATTGATAAAACCCGTTTCCATCATGGTCATGACTTTC
>CAZBSB010000038.1:10363-13938 GCA_964494535.1 uncultured Rhodospirillales bacterium | reverse complement strand
CGCTATGCACCCAGCGCCAAGGATTTGGCCAGCCGCGACGTGGTCAGCCGCTCCATGACCATCGAGATTCGCGAAGGCCGCGGCTGCGGGCCGGAGAAAGATCATATCCATTTGCATCTGGAACATCTTGACCCCAAGATTATCCATGAACGCCTGCCGGGCATTGCGGAAACCGCGCGTGTCTTCGCCGGCGTGGATGTGACGCGCGAGCCGATCCCCGTGCTGCCCACCGTGCATTACAATATGGGCGGCATCCCCACCAATTACCGCGCCGAAGTGGTCTGCCCCACGCAGACCGACCCCGACGCCGTGGTGCCTGGGCTCATGGCGATCGGCGAGGCTGCCTGTGTTTCTGTACATGGCGCCAACCGGCTGGGCTCCAACTCGCTGCTCGACCTCGTGGTGTTCGGCCGCGCGGCGGCCAACCAGGCGCGGGCGATCATCGAGCCGGGCGCGCTGCAGCGGGAGTTGCCCAAGGACGCTGGCGCCAGCGCCATGGCGCGGTTTGACGCCGTGCGGAACGCCAATGGCAGCGTGCGGGTGGCGGATCTGCGCATGGCGATGCAGCGCACGATGCAGGATTACTGCGCCGTCTTCCGCAGCGGCGACGTGCTGGCGGAAGGCCAGCGGCGCATCCATGAGCTTTACGGCCACAAGCAGGATATCCGCATCGCCGACCGGTCGCTGGTTTGGAATTCCGATCTGGTGGAAGCGCTGGAGTTGGACAATCTGCTCGCACAGGCCGTGGCGACTTTGGACAGCGCCGCCAACCGCAAGGAAAGCCGCGGCGCCCATGCACGCGAAGATTTTCCGCAGCGCAATGACGAAGAATGGATGAAGCACACCGCCATCTGGGTGGACGACAAAGGCCAAACCGGCATCGGCTACCGCCCCGTCCACCTTTATACTCTGACGGACGAAGTGGAAGTGGTGAAGCCCAAGGCACGGGTGTATTAGGAGCGCATCATGGTTGAACTCACGCTGCCGCAGAATTCGAAGATTGAGCCGGGCGTCAAGCATCCCGCGCCGCAGGATGCGAAGCACACCAAGACTTTCAAGGTCTATCGCTGGTCGCCGGACGACGGCCAGAACCCACGCATGGACGAATATACGATTGACCTATCGCGCTGCGGCCCGATGGTGCTGGACGCCATCATCCACATCAAGAACGACATAGACAGCACGCTCACCTTCCGCCGCTCGTGCCGCGAGGGTATTTGCGGCTCCTGCGCGATGAATATTGACGGCACCAACACGCTTGCCTGCCTGAAGCATATTGACGACGTACAAGGCGATGTGAAAATTACTCCCCTGCCCCACATGCCGGTAGTCAAGGATTTGGTGCCGGATCTCAAGCACATCTACGCGCAATACGCTTCCATCAAGCCCTGGCTGCAACCCCAGACGCCGCCGCCGCCGGACCGCGAGCGCCTGCAATCGCCGGAGGAGCGCGCCAAGCTGGATGGGCTGTATGAATGCATTCTGTGCTTCTGCTGCTCCACCTCTTGCCCTAGTTATTGGTGGAATGGCGACCGCTATCTTGGCCCCGCCGTGCTGCTGCAGGCCTATCGCTGGATCGCGGACAGCCGCGACGAAATGACAGGCGAACGGCTGGACAATCTGGAAGACCCGTTCCGGCTCTATCGCTGCCACACCATCATGAACTGCACCAAGACCTGCCCGAAGGGCTTGAACCCGGCCAAGGCGATTGCCGAAATCAAGAAGCTGATGGTGGCGCGGCAGTAGGCAAGGGTTCGGCTGCGGCTGGCTCGGGCCGCTTGATGACAGTGATGCCGCCATTGTTTTCCAGCATGGCGATATGCACTTCCGCCGCCGTGAGGCAGCCGGCGCGGCGCAGCGCGGCATGCAGATCATGCATGGTGATGCAGGACTGGTTGAGGGTTTGCTGAAAGATGACGCCGTTATGCACCAGAATCTGCGGCTGGCCTTCGATCACGACTTCCAGCTTCTTGTTGCGGAACGCCAGGTAGCCGAGACCGGCATTGAGCAGCACCAGCGTGAAGGCGGAGACCATGCCACCGACCAGGGAATTGTCGCCGGCGGTGATGGAGTTTTGCACGGCGTTGGACAAAACGAGCAGCAGAACAAGATCAAACGGCGCCAACTGCCCCACCTGGCGCTTGCCGGTGATCCGCAGCAGCACCAGCAGGAAAAAGTAGATCGCACCGGCGCGCACCACCAGCTCCAACACCGGCACCGTGAGCGCGAAAAGGTTCATTCGACAATCACCGTCACCGGGTCGGACATAATCGGCGGGTCATGCGGCACATGGTTGCCGTCACCCAGCAGCAATTGCAGCGTGTGCTTGCCAGGCGGCAGGGTGATGGTCGCCTCGGTCTGGCCTTTGCCGTAATGGATGTGCTGGTCGTCGCTGGGGATGGGTTGCTTCAATTCTTCCGGCGTCAGCGTGCTATCAATCAGCAGATGAAAATGGCCAGTGCCCGGCGTGTGGTCGCCGGCGGGAGCCACCTTGGTATCGCCCTGGATATTAAAAAACAGCCGCACCGGATTTTTCAGCACATCGCCGTCCAGTACGATGTTGGGTTTGTCCGACGACGCCTGGGCAGAACGCAGTTCCAACCGCGGCCGTTGCTCGGTTGGCTCTATGGCGCGCAGTGCCGCGGCCGGCACTGCGGCGAAAACGAATGTCAACATCATGACGAGAAGAGCTGAAGCAAAACGCATGGCGCGTCTCCGGCAAGTGAAAATTGTCCAGCATTTTATCATCGAAGACAGGCGCGAACAATGGCCACGGCTGGCGCGTGTTGCATAACGTCATTCAACCGTCACGCTGATGGCGTTGGAAAGGGAGCGCGGTTCGGCGAGGTTACCCTCGAAATCCAGCGTGACCGCCCGGATAGTGTGCTTTCCCGGCTTCAAAGTGAAAACAAAAGGTGGCCGTGGTTCAGCTTTGGGTGGCTTCACTTTTCCGTCAAGCCATTCATCCACCGTATGCCTGACATACTCGCGCTGCGGTGGCGGTGGCCGCCGGACGATGTCGCCGAACCAATAGATGCCGCCGTTCGGCAGCCAAGACCAGTAAATCCCATCAACCAGCAACACGGTCGAGTAACCTTCGCTTTCCGGGTATGATCGATATCCGGACGTGAGATATGCTGTCCCCGCGTGCAAACGGATAGGATTTTTGAGTGTCGTTCCATCTTTAACCTTCTGCTGGCCATCTCCTACTTCACCGACCGCGACCAGGGAGAGATGCATTGGGTTATAGGGTCTCGGCCGGAAAGCCTCCACCCGGCCGGACAGCAACATGATAGCGATGCAGAATCCGATAAGAAGAACTAAACATGTCCGCAAAACAAAACGTGGCATTCAGGTCTCCCTGAATGCCACGCTAGCATGGCCGGCGCGGCGGCAACCAGCCTATTTGCTCACCCGCAGGTTGGCCAATGAGTCGCCGATGGTGCTGAAGGCGTTTTGCAGCTCGGCTTCCGTCACGGTCGGGAAATAAAAATCCGGCTGCGTAGCACAGTTCCGCAGCAGCGTCTGGTTGGCCGTCGTGGTGGTGCCGAACATGATGGTATAAACATACACAT